>JAIXSD010000041.1 GCA_027484885.1 Rubrivivax sp. | reverse complement strand
CCGCCTGCGGGTGGCTGGGCGTGCAGACCGGGGACCTGGCCGCGCTCGCGTTCGCGGTCGGCTTCGGCACGGCGCAGGGCGTCGAGGATGTAGGACATGGCGGCTCGGTTGTTCTTCTATCAGTCGGTCGGTCGGTCAGTCTGATTGTGTGCCGGTCGGTCGTTGGCTGGGTTCAGCGCGCCGGCTCCAGCCGCGGCTCGTCCACACCCGCGGCGCGGTTGAGCTGCATCAGCGTGATCGGGCCGACGCGGCCGTCCGGCTGCAAGCCCTGGCTGGCCTGAAAGGCCTGGATGCGCGGGCTGAGCTCCGCCCAGCTGGGCACCGCAGCGGAAGCGGAAGTAGCAGCAACAGGCGCACTGGCGGGCGCGGCGCGGCGGTTCAACGCGTCCAGCTGGCCGGCCAGCCATTCGCGCAGCGGCCCGGCGTTGGCGGCCCGCTCCGCATAGCCCGGCGGCGCGCGCCACAAGGTGCTGAATTCACCGCGCCAGGCGCTGGCCAGTTCCGCCAGCGCCAGCCGGCGCGGCCGGCCATCGACCCACAGCGTGGCCCCACGCTCATCCACGCCCAGCAGCAGGGCCAAGGCCGGCGGCTGGCCGCCGCGCTGCAGGGTCAACAGCACCGGCCGGTCGATCAAGCGGATCAAGGACAGACTGCCGCTGACGCTGCGGTAGCACTGCAGGCCTTGCAGGGCTGCCGCGTCGCAGGGCTTTGCCTCGTTCGGCGCCAGGGCCACGCCCCAGCGCTGGGCCAGCGAAGCCCAGGCGGCGGTGTCGGACGGGGTCCAGTCGGCCAGCTGCAGCGGCTCGGCAGGCGGAAACGCGCTGCTGGCGGCCGAGGCCGGCGGCGCGGCGGCGAGGGCCGCAGCCGAGGCCGCAGACGAAGCGGCGGCAGAAGCCGCATCCGCTTGGGCCACCGGCGCCGAGCCCGCGGGCTTGCTGCGGCCAGCCTGAACAGCAGGCTGCTTCTGAATCTGCATCTGCAGCGCCCAGCTCAAGCCGGCGCCGAGCACCGCCACGGCGGACAGCGCGGCCAGCCCGGTCGCCACTTTGGACCACCCCCGCGCTGGGCTGGTCGGCGGCGAGGCATCGAACACCTCGGCCGCGGCCTGGCGCACGATAGCCGGCGTGACCCGGGCCTGGCTGCCGGCGTAGGCCCCCAGCAGGGCCCGGTCGCAGAGCAGATTGATGCGGCGCGGCACACCGCGGGTCAGGCGGTGGACCTCGCGCAGGGCCTTGCGCTCGATCGGCAGCGGGCCGCCGAGGCCGGCCACCTTCATGCGGTGCTCGATGTACTGCGCCGTTTCCGCCTCGGACAGCGCGCCCAGGTGGAAGCGTGCAATCACGCGCTGGGCCAGCTGCTCCAGCTCGGGCCGGGCCAGCATGCCGCGCAGCTCGGGCTGGCCGATCAGCACCACCTGCAGCAGCTTGCGCGTGGCGGTTTCCAAATTGGTCAGCAGGCGCAGCTGCTCCAGCACATCGGCCGAGAGGTTTTGCGCCTCGTCGATGATCAAGACGTTGTTGCGGCCGGCGGCATGCTGGGCCAGCAAAAAGGCGTTGAGCGGGTCCAGGTAGTCCTTGACCGTCTGCGCGCCCGCGGGCACCGGCACATGGAACTCATCGCAGATCGCCTGCAGCAGCTCGCGCACGGTGAGCTTGGGATTGAAGATGTAGGCGACATTGCAGTTCGGCGGAATCTGCTCCAGAAAGCAGCGGCAGACCGTGGTTTTGCCGGCGCCGATCTCACCGGTGAGCAGCACAAAGCCGCCGCCACCCTCCAGGCCATAGAGCAGATGGGCCAGGGCCTCGCGGTGGCGCTCGCTCATGAAGAGGTAGTGCGGATCCGGCGCGATCGAGAACGGGGCGTGCTTCAGGCCGAAATAGGACGCGTACATGGGCCGGCAGGATAACCGCTGCCTCGGCCGGCGCCGGGAACGGCTCTCCGGCCCGCTTCGGCCGCCTGCGGTGCGATCAGCGCATGGCATGCGCCACAAAACGCCTAAGCTCAGGAGCGGCCCGCATAGGCAGGTTTTGGCCAGACGCCGCACAATCCTGCACCTGACACTTTTTCCATTCATGGATTCATCCCACCGCTTCGCGCCGACCCGGCACGGGGTGGCCCAACGAGTGACCGACACCACGATGAACCTCGCCACCAAGCCCTTCGCCCACCGCGCCGCGCTGCTGCGCCCGACTTCCCTGGCCCGCGCTGCGGCGCTGAGCCTGGCCCTGATGAGCGCCGGTGGCGCCAGCACCTGGCTGCCCGCCGCCCAGGCCGCCGCCAGCGCCACGGCCAGCGTGGCCTGGCTGCCGGCCGCCGGCGATGCCGACATCGAACGCGCCTTTGCCCAGGCGCGCGCCGAGAAGAAGCCGGTGCTGCTGTACTGGGGCGCCAAGTGGTGCCCGCCGTGCAACCAGCTGAAGGCGACCCTGTTCAACCGTATGGATTTCATCGAGCAGACGCGCGCCATCGTGCCGGTGCACATCGACGGTGACCTGCCAGGCGCGCAAAAGCTCGGCACGCGCTTCAAGGTGCGCGGCTACCCGACCATGATTCTGTTCAACCCCGAGGGCCAGGAGCTGACCCGCCTGCCCGGTGAGATCGATGCGCCCCAGGTCATCAAGGTGCTGCAACTGGGCCTGGCCGGTGGCCGCCCGGTCAAGAGCGTGCTGGCCGATGCGAAAGCCGGCAAGAAGCTGAACGCCAACGAGTGGCGCCTGCTGAGCT
>JAIXSD010000294.1 GCA_027484885.1 Rubrivivax sp. | reverse complement strand
GGTTTGTACAGGCTTTGCTGCAACAGTCCCATGGCTAGAATGAAACCGAGAGGCTTGTACACGCTATGAAATTGATCGGTTCACTCACCAGTCCCTACGTTCGCAAAGTGCGCATCGTGATGGCCGAGAAAAAGCTCGACTATCAGTTCCTGCTCGAAGACGTTTGGGCCAGTGACGCCATTCTGAAAATGAATCCCCTGGGCAAGGTGCCCTGCCTGGTCATGGAAGGCCAGGACTCGATCACCGGCGCGGTGTTCGATTCGCGCGTGATCGTCGAATACGTCGACACCCTGTCGCCCGTGGG
Organism: Rubrivivax sp.; assembly: GCA_027484885.1. Lineage (GTDB taxonomy): Bacteria > Pseudomonadota > Gammaproteobacteria > Burkholderiales > Burkholderiaceae_C > Paucibacter_A. The sequence continues at coordinate 6,621 of JAIXSD010000294.1, read as the reverse complement.
CAAGCTGATCCCCGAGCGCGGCCGCGAGCGCACCGAGGTGCGCACCTGGGAGGCCCTGGCCGATGGCGTGCTCGACGCCTGTGTGGCCGCCCGCCTGGAAGAACACTGGGCCGGCCGCACGCCCGAGCAGCGCAGCGCGGCTTGGGTCGAGCGCCAGATGGACAAGGTCCACGCCGCCCTGGTGGCCATGAACCAGGGCTTGGGCGAGCGCGCCTGGTGCTCGGGCACGCATTTCTCGCTGGCCGATATCGCCGTCGGCTGCGCCCTGGGCTACCTGGACTTCCGCTTCCCCGCCCTCGACTGGCGCAGCGAGCACGCCCACCTGGCCCGCCATTTCGACAAGCTCAGCACCCGCCCCAGCTTCATCGACACGGCACCGCCTGCCGCCTGAGCGCCGCCTTCGATTCCAAATCAAAAAGGGCCTTGCGAAAGCAAGGCCCTTTTTTCTGGCCTGAATCGGCTGAGGTTGCTGGCCCGAAGCCGCCATGAAAAAGCACCGCCTGAAGCCAGTGCGGGGCTGTGTGCCTTGCGGCGCCGCAGGCCCTGGGGCTGCGGCGCGGAGCGAGGCGGGTCTTACTTGTTGCAGGTTTCGGACTGGGGCACGTTCTTGGACACGGCCACCAGGTCGCGGATGTCGACCACGCCGTCGCCGGTGATGTCGGCGCGCGGGTCGAAGCCTGGCTGGCCGACGCGCTTGCCCAGGGAGGCGCGCACGATGGACAGGTCGGCGCAGCTGATGCTGCCGTCGCCGTTGGCATCGCCGTACAGCTTGATGCTGAAGTCGGCGTTCGACACGTCGAAGAACACGTTGTCAACCGCTTCCACCTTGATGCGGGCCTTCTCGGCGGCCAGCACCGGCAGGGTGACCGAGCGGCTGCCGTTGTTGGGCACGGCGGCGGCCAGCACATGAGGGTAGGTGTAGCCGCCGTCGGTGGACAGGCTGATCTTCACCTGGCTGGCGTTGACCGGTGCCACATCGGTGTTGGCCACGCTCCAGGTCACGGTGTAGGCCGTGCCGCTGTTCAGCTGTTGCGCCGTGTTGGGCCAGGTCACCAGGAAGGGGCCGGCATTCGGTGCCAGGATCAGCTGGGTGTTGGCGCTGTTGACGCCACCGCGGCCGTCACGCGCCGTCAGGCGGAAGTTCAGCGAGGCCGGGCTGGCGTTGGTGCCTGCGAAGCCGACATACGCTGCCGTCGGCAGGTACTCCGAGTAGCAGTCGATCTGCGCACCGGTGGCCGTGCCCGAGACCGTCGGGCAGGCGCCGCTTTCGGCATTGGTGTTGTTGGCCAGGATCTGCGCCAGATCCGGGAACACGCGGGTCGGGTTGCTCGACACGATGTTCTCGCCGGGCGAGTTGTACTTGACCGTGTCGGCTTCAGTGACCTCGGCGCGCAGGCCGAACTGGCGGAACAGCGGGCCGTTGGTCTTGCCATTGGTCAGCAGACCGGTGCCGGTGGCGGCGCCGCGGTCGTTTTGTTCCCACAGATAGGTCAGGGTGTCGCCTTCGGCATCGCTGGCGCTGCCGGTCAGTGCGAAGGGCGTGCGCACCGGGATGGTGTATCCAGCGGGGGCGCTCACGACCGGGGCGGAGTTGCCCGTGGCGCTCAGGCTGCCGCGGCGGTTGGTTGAGCCGCCAGCGGCGAGTTCGCCGACATAACCGCTCACGCCAGCGGTGGCATTGATCAGCTCGACCGTGGGCAGGTTGGTGCCTGCCAGGCTGCCGCCAAAGCTCAGGGTGAAGGCGGTGTCAGTCAGCGCACTGACGCTGACGGTGCCGCCCGCAGGCCAGCTGGGCAGGGCTTCCAGCGCGGCCTTGATGCCGGCCGTGGTGAAGTTGGTGCCACGCACGATCGGGGCCGAGTCGCTGCCGGCATAGCGCAGTTGGAACTGCTGGCCGTTGGTGTTGAAACCACGCAGCACGGCCATCTGGCTTTCGCTGATCACAGTTTCGGCACTGGTCGTGTAGGCCATGATTTCATCGAAGCTGCGCTGCGACCAGTAGGCGTCGCTGTGCGGCTGCAGATTGTCAGCGCCGCAGATGCCGGCATAGGCCATGATGGACGAGCCCGAACCCGGCTCCACCGAGGTGCCGGGGTTGCGGTTGCCGCCGGTGCAGCTGCCGGTCACGCCGTTGAAGGTGTGGTTGCCGGCGAACTGGTGGCCCATTTCGTGAGCCACATAGTCCACGGCGAACAAGTCACCCACGGGCGTGGGCAGGCCCGTGCAGCCCTGGGCCTTGGCGCTGCCGCCGACCACGCCGAGGCTGGCGATGCCGCCGCCGCCGGCACCGACGCCGATGTGGCCGATGTCGAAGTTGCTGGCGCCCACGAGCAGGCCGATGACCTGGCGGGTGCGGGTCAGGGTGGCCGAGGTGCAGCTGACGGCGGTCGAGGGGAAGCAGGCCGTGCCGCCGCAAGGACCGTTGGGGTCAGAGAACTGCGCAGCGGTGTTCAGGTTCAGCGCATCGTTGTTGGCGACCAGCACCAGGCGGATGGCTGTTTCGTCTTCATACACCTGCGTCACGCGGTTGATCAACGTGACCTTGGCGGCGGTCACATTGGCAGCGCCGTGGAAGTTGGCATAGCCCGGGTCGGACAACAGGGCCAGGCGGTAAGTGCGCAGCTGGGTGCCCGAGGCGGCCGTGGGGCTTTGCGACTCATCCACCACATGGTAGGCCGCGGTGGCGGTGGTGTGGCCGTCGCTGGCGCTCACTTCGTAGGCGCCGAGGTTGCGCGAGGGGTCGGCTTGCACCGAGGTGCTGACGGTGCCTTCTTGGTCGGCCACCACGGTCAGGGTCTGGCGGGCGCTGCTGTCGGTCTCGGGGTTGCGCACGGTGATGGTCACGGTGGCACCCGGCACGAAGCCGAAGCCGCGCACTTCCACGGCATCGCCGGCATGGTAGAAGCCGCGGGTCAAGTCGATGTGCGCTTCATTCAGCAGGGGCTCGCGCAGGCTGGTGCTCGGCTTGGGCAGATCGCGGCTGTGGTAGCTGGCGTAGACGCTGTCGTCCTGATGGAAGTAGGGGTCGATGTACCAGTTGCCCTTGGGGCTGCGCACCGAGGCGTGCAGGCCGTGAGGGGTCATGTCCATGCGCACGGTGGCTTTGGGATCGTCGATGCCGCGGCCGGCGTAGGTCTTGATCTCGGGGTGCTTGTCGGCCAGGGCCTGTTCCATCACCGGCGATTCGACCAGGGTGAAGCGCTGGAAGCCACCGTCAGGGTGCGGCAGGGAAATGGTCAGCGGGCTCAGCTGGCCGGCGGGGGTGCGCTCCAGCGGAGCACCGGCCGCGAAAGCGGCCATGCCGTTGCGGTCCAGCGTGGTGGCGCGGAACTTGGTGGGCTGGACATAGGGCACGGCGCCCTTGGCCGAGACCTTGGCCTTGCTGATCTTGGCGTCTTGCCAGAAGGCGCCGGTGGGCTGGAGAGCCGCAGCGCGCAGGCCGCTATCGCGGGCGATCGGGGCGGCCAGGGCGGCAGGCGCGGCGATGGTGCCGGCCAGGGCCATGCTCAGGGCCAGGATGCTGCCGCTTTGGCGGCGGAACTGGGAAGACGGAGGCAGTTTCATGTGGTGTCCTTTTTCGGGGCAAACTGGCTGGGGTTCGTGGGGGTGATGCGCGGGTGCGATTCACCTCGAAAACTCAAGTAACGCAAGATTTCCGAGGACCGGCCATGCGACAGCCCGTGAACAAGTGCACGAAGATAGATGACAAGTTCTTGAGCTGTATAGAGGGTCAATCCTCATGACTGTGCGTTCACGCCGGCCGGGTATGCCCTGGCCTTGGGGGCTGCTGGCCCTCTGTTGCACCCTGCTGGCTGAGGGCCCGGCCGCGGCCGGAGAAGCCCCAGGCAATGGGGCCGCCCCCCCGATTCAGGTCATCACGCTGGAGCGCGACTGCATGGCTTGTGCGAATAGCAGCCGTTTGAGCCTGCATCGCAATGGCACAGCCCAGCTCACGCACACCGGCAAGGCCCGCTTGGGTGGTGTCGATCGCCATTCGCGTGCCACATTGGCACGCGCTGACTTCGATGCCCTGGCCGCCTTGCTCGAGCAGCAGGGGTTTTTCGCCCTGGCCGAGAGCTACGACGACCCCGAGACTCGCGATGGCGCCTGGGTGAACTGGCAGGTGGCGCGTGGTGCCGAAGTGAAACAGGTGTTCTGTCGCAGCGGCCTGGAGCCCGCGGTCCTGCTGCGACTGGAGGCCGCCGTGCAGGCGCTGCAGGCGCGCCTGAACTTCAACCCTGAGCCTTGAACAAGGGGTGTGCGCACAGGGGCTGGGGAATCCCCCCGTATCGAAGCCCTCGCGCTGATGAAAGACTTCGGATCACGAAGAACGTCACGTTCTGTTCATCCAAATGCAGTTCCGCCAGGGAGCGGTCGTGCTAAGTGCAGCAGCAGCTGAGTGCACAAACCGACCGAACCTGACAGAACAGTGGGCCCAGGGCCAGAGGAGAAATTGATGCTGATGAAGAAGATGAATTTGAAGAAAAGCGCCGCCGCAGCTCTGGTGCTGAGCGCCCTGGCCTCGCAGGCATGGGCTGACCCCAGCGTGTCCATCCTGGCCACGCCGGACCCGGCCGTGCAGGGCTCGACCGTCGGCATCGACATCCTGGTCTCCGGCATCAGCGATCTCTATGGCTACCAGTTCAGCCTGAACTTCAACCCGGCCATCCTGCAAGTGCTGGGCGTGACGGAAGGCAGCTTCCTGAGCACCGCCGGCAGCACCTTTGGCAGCACCGGCACCATCGACAACACCGCCGGCCAGATCAGCTACATCGCCAACAGCTTGCTCAGCGCCGTGCCCGGCGCCAACGGCAGTGGCGTGCTGGCCCACATCGATTTCAATGTGACGGCCGTGGGCAGCAGCGCGCTGAGCTTCTCGGACGCCCTGTTCCTGAACTCCAATCTGGGTGACATCACTGTGCAGCTGAACGGCCGCACCCTGGACACCGTGGCCGCCGTGCCGGAGCCCTCGACCTATCTGATGCTGGCCGCCGGCTTGGTGGGTCTCGTGGCTTGGCGCCGTCGCCAGCCGGCCTGAGTTCCACTCGGCTTGGTTCGCAATGCGCCTTCGGGCGCATTTCTTTTTTTGGGGGGCGCAGGGCGCGCCCGGTGCCATCGGGCCACACGGGCCACACGGGCCTTGGCCTAAACTTGCAGGCTTCTCCGCCACAAGCAGCAGGAACCCACCATGAACGCTCGCGACCCCTCTTTGCCCTTGCAGCCCGATCAGGCCAGCGCCCTGGGCGAGTTCGCATCGCGCGTCTGGGATGAAGAGATCGTCCCGGCGCTGACCCAGTACATCGCCATCCCGGCCAAGAGCCCGATGTTCGACGCCGACTGGGCCGCCAACGGCCACATCGACAAGGTGCTGCGCGATGCCGCCAGCTGGGTGGAGAGCAAGAAGGTGGCCGGCCTCAAGCTGGAGGTGATCCGCCTGGAAGGCCGCACGCCGGTGATCTTCTTCGAAGTGCCCGCCACCAAGGCCGATTGCCAGGACACCATCGTCCTCTACGGCCACCTGGACAAGCAGCCCGAGTTCAATGGCTGGCGCAACGACCTCGGCCCCTGGACCCCCAAGTACGAAGACGGCAAGCTCTACGGCCGCGGCGGCGCCGATGACGGCTATGCCGTCTATGCCTCGCTGACCGCCATCATGGCGCTGGACAAGCAAGGCATCCCGCGCCCTCGCTGCGTCGGCATCATCGAGACCTGCGAAGAGTCGGGCTCCTACGACCTGCCGGCTTACATCGACGTGCTCAAAGAGCGCCTGGGCAATGTCTCTTTGGTCGTCTGCCTGGACTCCGGCGCCGGGGATTACAACCAGCTCTGGCTGACCACCTCGCTGCGCGGCATGGTCAGTGGCGTGCTCAAGGTCGAGGTGCTCAGCGAAGGCATCCACTCGGGCGATGCCTCGGGCGTGGTGCCGTCATCGTTCCGCATCCTGCGTCAGGTGCTGGACCGTCTGGAAGACTCCAAGACCGGCCGCCTGCTGCCCGAGAGCTTCCACTGCGAGATCCCCACGGCCCGCGTCGAACAGGCGCAGGCCACCGCCGCCATCCTCAAGGACGAGGTCTACAAGCGCATGCCCTGGGCCTGCGGGGCCGACGGCGGCCCGGTGCTGCCGATGACGGCCGAGCCGGTCGAGGTGCTGCTCAACCGCACCTGGCGCCCGACCCTGTCGGTCACCGGCGTGGACGGCTTCCCCGAGATGAAGAGCGCCGGCAATGTGCTGCGCCCCTTCACCGCCTTCAAGCTCTCGCTGCGCCTGCCGCCTCTGGTGGACGGCAACGAGGCGGCGCTGCGCCTCAAGGCCTTGCTGGAAGACAACGCGCCCTACAACGCCAAGGTCACTTTTGTGCCCGATGGCCGCGCCGGGGCCTACGGCGCCACGGGCTGGAACACGCCGGACCTCTCGCCCTGGCTCAGCCAGGCGCTCAACGAGGCCAGCGAGGCGCATTTCGGCGCGCCGGTCGGCTACATCGGCCAGGGCGGCACGATTCCGCTGATGAGCATGCTGCAAAAAGGCTTCCCGGCCGCGCAGATGGTGGTTTGCGGCGTGCTCGGCCCCAAGAGCAATGCCCATGGCCCGAACGAGTTCCTGCATGTGCCCTACGGCAAGCG
>JAIXSD010000339.1 GCA_027484885.1 Rubrivivax sp. | reverse complement strand
CGCAAGCGGTCGCCCACGCGGATCTGCTCATGCAAGCGGGTGGAGACCAGGCCGTCGGGGCGGCTGCCAGCCACATCGCCCCGCACGCGCTTGACGGTGATGCGCCAGACGCCCTCGCCGGGGCGGTTGGACAGGCTGTACTGGCGGATCTGGCTCAGGCCCAGCTCGGGCAGGGGCAGCGCCACGCTGAGGTACTGGCCGGGGGTGAAATCGGGCAGCGGCCTGCAGTCTTGCGCGCGCAGGGTCAGGCTCAGCGTGTCCTCGCTGCTGGCTTGCAGGGCGCAGACCTCCAGCTCGGGCCAGGCGCCGCCGACGGCCCAGTGGCGCTCCTGGTAGAGCCGCGCCTCGCGGGCGATCAGCTCGGAGGCCATCAGCCAGTAGACCTCGTCCCAGGCATTGGCAATGTCGGCGGTGATGGCTGCGCCCAGCACCTCGCCGATGCTGGCCAGCAGGTGGCGGCCGACGATGGTGTATTGCGCCGGCGTGATGCCCAGGCTGACATGTTTGTGGGCGATGCGCTCCAGCACCGGGGCGATCAGCTGCGGTTTGTCCATGTGCGCCGCGTAGGCGTAGACCGCGCGGGCCAGGGCCTGCGCCTGCTCGCCCTGGGACTGGTTGCTGAGGTTGAAGAGGTTCTTCAGCTCGGGGTGCTGGCCGAGCATGCGTTGGTAGAAGTGGCGGGTGATGGCTTCGCCGTGTTCAAGGACCACGGGCAAGGTGGCTTCGATCCAGGGGCGTGCGGTGGTGGAGAGCATGAGTGTGTCGAGCTTGTGAGAGGGAACGGAGGCTTGGATGTGCTGCAGGCGGCGCCGGGCTCAGGCCACGCGCGCCAGGGCTTCTTGCGCAGCAAGGCGGGCGACATAGCCGAGCTTGAAGACGCCGGCCGCCACGGGGATGGCCAGGTGGGCCACGATCTGCGCCGGCAGAGAGAGCCGGTGCGCCAAGGGGTAGGCCAGCGCCACGGCCACCGCCACCACCAGGGCCGAGTAGCCCATGGCCTGGCGCGACCAGGCGAACAGGCGGCGGGCATCCCAGGACGGCGTGGCCGAAATCAGAGGCGAATGCGAGGCGGGCGAGAGGGTGAGCGATGACATGGCGGGCTTCCTTGTGAACGACTTGAATTTATAAGATGCATTTTGCATACATCTTTAAGACTGCCGCTGAACAGGGTTATTGCTGATCGCCCCGGGATAGGCCGTTCGGCCCTGGTCTACCATGCGTGCATGCAAATCACCCAGCACACGGACTACGCCCTGCGGGTGCTGATCTACCTCGCCAGCAACGAGGAACGATTGGCCACCGTGCAGGAAATTGCCGAGCGATTCGACATCTCGCGCAACCACCTGACCAAGGTGGTGAACGGCCTGATCCGCAGCGGCTTTGTCGAAGGCCTGCGCGGCAAAGGCGGCGGCCTGCGCCTGGCCCGCCCCGCCGCCGAGATCGGCGTGGGCGATGTGGTGCGCCAGATGGAAGGCGAGCCGGTGTTGGTGGAGTGCTTTGGCGAAGACAACCAATGCGTGCTGGGCGCCAACTGCCGGCTCAAGGGCGCGCTGAAAAGCGCGCTCAAGGCCTTCTTCGCCGAACTCGACGCGGTCAACCTGGCCGATCTGGTGGGCAAACCGCAGTGGCGCCTGATGCACGCGCCGACACGGCCGGCGCCGCGCTCGGCCTGAGCCGGCACGCTGCGGCATGTAGCGGCATGTAGCCGCCACAGACAAGCAGAACAAAAAGCAGAAAAGCCAGCGGCCTTGCGGCACGCTGGCGTCGTCACAGCACTCGCACGCGGCCCGCTTGCGGCGCCGCGCTGGGGCTGAGGATCAGTAGCGGGTGCTCAAGCTCAGCCCGCTGAAGGCGGTTTTGCCGCTGACCGTCAGGTAGACATAGCCAGGGGCGTAGACCGGCACCACCACGGTTTCAGCATTGCCGCTGTTGGTGGAGCGATAGTTGTGCGCGCTCGGGCTGGCCCAGCCTTGGGTGTTGACGTAGAGGTCGGCGTTGCCGCTGCCGCCGCTGGTCTGGATGCTCAGCTGCACATTGGGCTTGTCCACGTAGATGTAGTAGTAACGCAGATCCCCTGCGGCACCGGCCAGGCCCGCACGCACGCAGCCATTGCTCATTTGATCGCTGCGGCCGGGGCAGAGATTCGGCGTGCTGGTGGACACGGTGAAGCTCTGGCTCTTGGGCGGGTTGCTGCTGGCCCCGGCGTTGTCCTTGACCGTCAGGGTGACGGTGTAGGTGCCAGCAGCGGCGTAGGTCTTGCTCGGGTTCTTGGCCGTGGAGCTGCTGCCGTCGCCAAAGGTCCAGGCCCAGCTCACCACGCTGCCATCGGCATCGGCGGAGCTGTCGCTGCAGTTCAGGGTCAGGCCCGTGGCGCTGCAGCTGAAGTTGGCGACCGGCGCCTGGTTGCTGGCGGCCCTCACCGTGACCTGCTGGGTCTTGGGCGGGTTGCTGACGGCGCCCTTGTTGTCCTTGACCGTGAGGGTGACGGTGTAAGTGCCGGCCTGAGCGTAGGTCTTGCTCGGGTTCTTGACGGTGGAGCTGCTGCCGTCACCAAAGCTCCAGGCCCAGCTGGCGACACTGCCGTCGGGGTCGGTCGAGGTGTCGGTGAAGTTGGCCGTCAGGCCCGCGGTGCTGAAGCTGAATGCAGCGGTGGGCGCCACATTGGCAGGCGGCGTGCTGTTGGCGCAGTTGACGCCATTGGTGTTGACCGTGCCCAGCCAGCTGCGGAACTCGCTGTCGTAACGGCTGCCGATGGTGCTCTTGAGGAAGCTGCGTGCGCCCGTCCAATCGCCCTTGCGGTAGAAGCCCAGCAGGGTGCTCACATCGGCGCGGTGGCGCTCCATCATGAAGCTCACGGCCAGATAGCCCCAGCGGTAGACGCGGTCCTGGTTGCCGTAGTCGGTGTCGAAGAGCTGGTTGAGCGTGTAGGCGTAGCTGCCGGCCATGCTCAGCGCCGCGTCGTAGCGCTGGTTGAGGTAGCAGTAGGCCACATGCTCGGCCAGGCCCTCGCTCCACCAGACGGTCGGCGTCGTCATATTGGCGCTGAAGTCACCGTACATGTCGAAGCGGCCGTCCAGGTAGTGGGTGTACTCGTGGTTCAGATTCCAGACCTGGAAGCTGGGGCGCAGCCAGTCGGCCTCGTAGGCCACGAAGCGGGCCTGGTTGCCGGCTGCGGCCGGGTCGCCCTCGAGGTACATGCCGCCGTTGTTGGTGTCCATGCCGAACAGGGCGCCGCCGTAGTCCTCGTAGTCGCTGGGGCTGTCGAAGACCACCAGCTCCAGGCTGCTGTTGAAGTCATTGGCCACGGGCTGGCGATTGGTCTGCAGCTTGTCGTGGAAGTAGCTTTCCTGGTTGACCACCGAGCTGCAGGTGCTGGTCTGCTCAGCCGCCGTCATGGACTGGGCGCGCAGGGTCAGGCTGGGGCTGCAGGTCTTGCGCAGGGGCAGGATGGCGGCTTCGGTGCGGGCCTTCCAGTTGCAGTTGCTGTAGTAGCTGCAGTTGCCGGCGTCGTAGTAGTCGGTCATGTCGGCCAGGCCGACCCAGACGCCACCCGAGGGCGTGTTCAGGCTGCTGCGTGTGGTCAGGCCCTGCACCAGGGGGCGCACCGTGGGCTTGAGGCTGGCGTATTGCAGAAAGCGCGACAGCTCACGCGAGGCATTCTTGGTCAGGAAGGCGTTGCCGGTGCCGAGCAGGTTCCAGTTGCGGTTGGCGAAATCGCTGAGCGCGTAGACGGTGGAGCTGTCGCTCTGAACGGCTTGCTGGAAGTCGGCCTCCTGGTGGCCGCGGAACAGCACCGTGAAGGCGTTGTTGGCGGCGTTGCGCATGTTCCAGGAGCTGTTCCAGCTGGCGCTGTAGTCGTTCAGCAGGCGGCGCACCACCCACAAGTAGCGGGCGTTCTGCACCGAGGAGTCGATCAGGATGACCGCCTCGGACAAGGTCTCGCCGTTGGCATCGCTGTTCTGGAAGATGTTGGCGTTGTTGAACAAGGTGTCCAGCGCGCCTTGCAGCGAGGTCCTCAGGCCCGGGCCGTAGCTGCCCACATCGCCCGCGTTGTAGTACTGGACGTAGTAGCCGGCGCGCAGGTAGAGCACCAGATTGGCTGCGCCCTGGCTGTTGTTGCCCGGGTAGCTGGCGGCATAGCTGCGCAAGCCATCGGCCACGCTGCGCATCTGCGCTTCGCTGAAGGCGCTGCGGGCATTGCTGCCGGTAAAGCCGAAGGTCTCGTTGACGCATTCCATCGTGCTGCTGCGGATCGCATCGACCAGGGCCCAGCCGGAGTTGCGGGTGAAGATGCTGGTGTCGCAGGCGGCCAGGGTGGCTGCGCCAGTCTTGGCGGCGGGTTTGCGGAGCGCATCGCTGCTGTGGTGGTCGCGCAGATGGTCAAGCGAGCTGGGCGTGGGCGCGCGGTCCTTGGCGCTGAGTGGCTTGCGGGCGGGGGTTCGCTCGGCATCCAGGCTGGGCTGGGGGGCCAGGTGGGGCGCGGGCAACGCCTCACGCTGCGGGGCGGCTTGGGCCAGGCCCGACAGGCTCAGGCAGCTCGCCAAGGCCAGGCTGACGCCGGCCAGGTTGGGGGTTTTCATTGCTGTTTGTCTCCGTTGTTTTGGGGATATGCCCGAGGCCGAGAAGCCCGGTCACGCTGGTGCCGCAACTGGCTTCTCGCTCGGGCCCGCAGCGCTGCGGCGCCGGCTCCGCAAGGCCTACCAACGGTTCAAAGCACCGCGCATGTGCACCCGCTGGAATAGATATATTGGCGATATGTGTGCGATAT
>JAIXSD010000501.1 GCA_027484885.1 Rubrivivax sp. | reverse complement strand
GTTGATTTCCTGATCAACAACGCCGGCCGCTCGATCCGCCGCGCCATCGAGAGCAGCTACGACCGCTTTCATGATTTCGAACGCACCATGCAGCTCAATTACTTCGGCTGCCTGCGCGTGACCATGGGCTTGCTGCCCGGCATGGTGGCCAAGAAGAAGGGCCATGTGGTCAACATTTCCAGCATCGGCGTGCTGACCAATGCACCGCGCTTCTCGGCCTATGTCGCCAGCAAGGCCGCGCTCGATGCCTGGACGCGCTGCGCCTCCAGCGAGTACGCAGACTTGGGCGTGACCTTCACCACCATCAATATGCCGCTGGTGCGCACGCCCATGATCGCGCCGACGCAGATTTACAAGAATGTGCCGACGCTGGCGCCCGAAGAGGCGGCCGATATGGTGGCGCAGGCCTGCATTGCCAAGCCGGTGCGCATCGCCACCCGGCTGGGCATCACCGGCGAGCTGATGCATGCCCTGGTGCCGCGAGTGGCCCAGATTGTCATGAACACCAGCTTCCGCATGTTCCCCGACAGCGATGCGGCCAAGGGCGCCAAGCCCGGCTCCAAGCCGCAGCTGTCTGCCGAGGCGATTGCCCTGCAGCAGATGATGAAGGGCATTCACTTCTGAGCGGCGGCGGGCGCCTCAGGCCCGCCGCCGGGCCTGAGGTTCAGGGGCTCTGAGGCTCGTCTTTCAGGCCGATGCAGATCTGCACATGGCCGGGCCCGAGATAACGCTCCAGGTCCACGCCGTAAGCGCGCTTGGGTGCGCCTGCCCGTTCGAAATAGGCCCAGACCTCGCCCCAGGTCTGGATCAGAGCTTCGGGCAGGGTGCCCTGGGCTTCAAAGACCAAGTAGCGCCCGGCCGGCACCTGCAAGCGGCGGTCGGTCGTGGCGCCGGCATTGCTGGTGATTTCTTCGTCGCTCAGGGGAGCGCGGATGCCGGCCAGCACGCGGTAGTCGGCATGGTGGCGGTCGGCATAGTCGAAGTAGGCGCCGAAGACTTCGCCTTGCAGGCCGGAGCCGGCAAAGTCCTGCCAGAGGCGGCCGATGCGCGCGCGCTCCGGGTGCTGCCGGTCCATTTCAGCGGCATTGCTGGTGCGGCAGCTCAGGCCCAGAAGTTCAAAAGCGGGAAGGGTTTCGACATGAGGCATGGCGCACGGTGCTGTCTGCAGCAGATGATCGAAAGGAGCGAAACAAACTCGATCATCGGCGCAGACGCCCGCTCTGCGCGCCTTCCAGCGCGCCTGAACGGCGGTAGTAATCACGCGGGCAGGGCGGCGCCCGGCCTGAGCCTTCGCGGCCCCACCGCTCAGTGCCGGCGCTGTTCGTCGCGGAAGATGGCCAGGGCGCGCACCAGCTGATCGGCCTGGTTGCGCAGGCTCTCGGTGGCGGCGGTGGATTGCTCGACCAGGGCGGCGTTTTGCTGCGTCACCTGGTCGAGGTGGTTGACCGCCTCGGTGACCTGGCTGATGCCGGTGCTCTGCTCGCGGTTGGCCTGGCTGATGCTGGTGATCAGCTGGCTGACCTGGCTGACTTGCTGGACGATCTCGCCCATGGTGCGCTCGGCGTCGCCAACCTGGCGGGCGCCATGCTCGACCTTCTCGACGCTGTCGCTGATCAGGGTCTTGATCTCCTTGGCCGCCTCGGCGCTGCGCTGGGCCAGGCTGCGCACCTCGGCGGCCACCACGGCAAAGCCTCGGCCTTGTTCGCCGGCGCGCGCCGCTTCCACCGCCGCGTTCAAGGCCAGGATGTTGGTCTGGAAGGCGATGCTGTCGATGACGCCGATGATGTCGTTGATCTTGCGGCTGGAGGCGGTGATGCCTTCCATGGTGCGATTGACCTGGCCGACCACATCGCCGCCCTGCACCGCGACTCGGCTGGCGTCCTGGGCCACCTGTGTGGCCTGGTGGGCGGTGTCGGAGTTGTTGCGCACGGTGGAGCTCATCTGCTCCATCGAGGCAGCGGTTTGCTCCAGGCTGGATGCTGCCTGCTCGGTGCGGGCGCTGAGGTCGTTGTTGCCCTGCGCGATCTCGCTGCTGGCGGTGCGCACGGTCAGCACCTGCTCGCTGACATCGTCCACGATCCAGCGGAACATCAGGCCCAGCTGGTTGATGGCGCGCATGCTCATGCCGATCTCGTCGACCCGGTCCATCTGGATGTTGGAGCGGGTGTCGCCCGCGGCGATGGCGCGCGCCTGCGCGGCCAGCAGCTCGACCGGGCTGGAGACCTGGCTGTGCAGCCACCAGGCGCTCAGGCCGCTGCTCAGCAGCAGCACGCCTGCCAGGCCAGCCCAGGCGGCTGGCGTCAGGCCCAGCAGGCTGGCGGCGGCCAGGCTGAGCGCCGGCATCAGCAAGGCACCGGCCCAGATGCGCTGGCGCACCGACCAGGTCTGCAGGCTGCGGGACAGCAGGCCGCGCAGCCCCTTGCGCACGATCAGGCCTTTGTGAAAGCCGAGAGAGCCGGCCTGTCCCTGGCGGAAGGCGGCATACAGCGCTTCGGCCGCCTGGATCTCGGCGCGCGGCGGTTTGGTGCGCACCGACATATAGCCGACCACCTGCCCGCGGCGCTCCACCGGGGTGGCATTGGCTCGCACCCAGTAGTGATCGCCGTTCTGGCGCCGGTTCTTGACCAGGGCGGTCCAGGACTGGCCGGACTTGAGCGTGGCCCACATGTCGGCGAAGGCCTCGGGCGGCATGTCCGGGTGGCGCACCAGGTTGTGGGGCTGGCCGAGGATCTCGGCTTCGCTGTAGCCGCTGACGGCGACGAAGGCGCCGTTGGCGTAGTTGATGTGGGAGTTGACGTCCGTGGTGGACATCAGGGTGGCATCGGCCGGGAAGTCATATTCCCGTTGGCTGACCGGCTGATTGTTGCGCATGACAAACCTTGTGTTGTGGGCGCGGCTCTCGGCGCAAGGATGCCGGTTCTGGCCGCTGGACCGCTGTTGCAAGCCGCGCAGCGCCTGCGCTCACACCGTCGGGGTGCAAGCCGGCGCTGATGGACGGAGAGGATCTCTTCCCTGGTCCAGCTTGCGTCGATCACCTCTGCAGTGAGGCGTGCGGACAAGCCGGGAGATCCTCTTGCGCTATCGGCAGTGTGACGGCTTTGTGAAGGTCTGTGTGCGCGAATATCGCACCTGTTGCGCTCAAGCCCAGCGCACGCGCATCTCCTGCCAGGTGGCAAGCAGCAAGCGTGTGCCAAAGCCGCCCACCAGCACGGCCGACACGCGGTTCAGCAGCCGGCGCTGGCCTTCGTAAAAGCCTTGCACCGGCCGCAGCGAGAAGGCCAGGGCCAGGAATACATGCCAGACCAAGGCGTTGGCATAGACCAGGCCCACGGCGGCGGCGCTGACTGCCCAGCTGGGGTGAGCGGGCAGCACGGTGGCAAACACGCTGCCGAAGAACAAGGCCGTCTTGGGGTTCAACACATTGGTCAGAAAGCCCAGGCGAAAGGCCGCGCTCCAGCTCATCGGCCCACCTGAGCCCGCATCGCCACCAGCGCCTGCCCGCCACAGCTTGCAGGCCAGGTAGAGCAGGTAGAGGCCGCCCGCAATCTGTGCCAGCTGGCGCAGCGCCGGATGGGCGCTGAACACCACGCCGATGCCGAGGATGGCCAGGCTGGCCCAGCTCAGCGTCACCGTGGTGATGCCCAAGGCCGCGGCGCAGGCGGCGCCACGCTGGCCGCTGGCAGCCAACTGCCCGACCAGCACGAAGTTGGAACCCGGGGTGATCAGGACCACCCAGTGCAGCAGGGCCAGGGTGAGAAGCATGGAGGACATGGTGTGGTTTCGGAACGTGGGCAGGTGATGGGGCGGTTGATGTGACGGGTGATGTGACGGGTGAAGGGGTCAGGTCTTGCGTGCGTCGGCGCCGGTCGCTCAATCCTTGCGCGGGATGGCGTAGGTGCCCACCACATGGGCCACGGCTTCGTCGCTGCCCTCGGAGTAGAGGCTGACTTCGCCCACCGCCAGTGTCCGCCCCAGCTTCATCAGCGTGCACACGCCGATGATGTCTCGGTCACCGGCCGGCTTGCGCAGAAAGTTGATGTTCAGGCTGGTCGTCACCGTCAGCGGCACGATGCCGATCTCGCCGAGGATGGCCACATACAGCGCCACATCGGCCACCGTCATCAGCACCGGCCCTGAGACCGTGCCCCCCGGCCGCAACTCCGATTCCCCCACCGGATGCCGCACCGTCGCACTGCGCGGGCCCAGAGCCTCGATGCTGCATTTGCACTGTGGAAACTCTTGGGCCAGAAACTCGGCCAGCTCGGTCTGGCTGGGGCGCGACAGTTCAGGGTTGCGATGTGTCATGGCGGGTGGTGTGGGCGGTGCGACGGGATTTGATTTTGACGGGCAGGTCGCTGCTCCCACGCTGCGTTTCGAAAAAAAGCGTTTGCCGCGATGTGTGATCCGCATGGCGGTTTTCGGTGCATTGCTGAGCTCCGATGGGTGGATCTTTCTCGCTGCGGTGTCTCGGCCCGCCGCCGGGCTCATGGTTCGCGGGTCGGCTCTGCGAGCCGACTCCCCTCGCTGCTCTCTCCGCGGCTCAGCGGCGCCAATCTCCCTCCGTTCGCTGCGCTCACTGTGGTCAAACAGTGGC
>JAIXSD010000082.1 GCA_027484885.1 Rubrivivax sp. | reverse complement strand
GCCGCTGACCTTGACCTTGATGTCGCTGAGCGTGACCTTGATGCTCTTCTTGCTGGTGATGCGCTCGCGGCGTTCCTGCTCCCAGGCCTTGCGGCTGGGCGATTTGCCCTTGAACTCGGGTGTGTAGGCGGCGTAGTAGCCGTTCATGTCACGCGAACTCCAGGCCTTGGCCCAGGCCAGCATGGCGTTCTCGACCGCCTGGCGGTCGGCGGCGGCGCTGTTCTCGGCCTTGCTGGGCTCGGGCTTGGCGGCAGGTGCCGGCGCTGGTTTGGCTGCCGGAGCGGGCGCAGCCGCTACCGCGGCCGGGGTCGGTGCCGGGGCTGGTGTGGCGACAACAGGTGCCGGTGCAGGCTTGGCTGCCGGCGCAGGGCTCGGCGCTGCAGCAGGGGCAGGGGCAGGTGTTGGCGCCGGAGCCGGAGTCGATGCGGGCGCAGGCGTTGGTGTGGCGGGTGTCGAGCTGGGCTTGGGCGCCTTGCGCGGGTCCACGCTCGATTCAAAGATGTTCTGCACCACGGCCAGCTTCAGCGGCAGCACGCCGTCGTTCTTGTCCAGGGCCAGGGCTTTCTTGTAAGCCTGGCCGGCGAGGCGTGCATAGACATCGCCGAGGTTCTGGAAGGCGGTGGCATAGGCCGGGTTGGTGCGGATGGCCAGTTCCAGGGCCTGGCGGGCTTTCTCGTACTCGCCCTGGTTGCCGTAGAGCACGGCCAGGTTGTTGTAGGGGCCGGGCAGCTCGGGGTGGGTCTCGATCAGCTTCTGGAACACGCCGATGGCCTCGGCATTACGGTTCAGCAGCGAGAGCGCAATGCCGCGCTGCAGGCGCAGGCGCGGGTCTTCGGGCTTGGCGGCCAGCAGCTGGTCGACTTTTTTCAGGCCCTCGGAGGCCTTGCCGGCGGCCAGGATGGCCTGCACCTCGCTGACTTCGTCGGCGCGAGCGGGACCGGTGCTCATCCAGGCCAGCGACAGGGCCAGCAGGCTGGCCAGGACGGTCGGGCGGAACGCGGTGCGTGTCACGGACAAGAGCTTGGAGGAGGGCATGGTCGCGGCCGAGTGGGAACTGGCGCCGATTGTAGTGGGCCAGCCCCTGCGTCGCCGGGGCCGGCTGGCACCGGAACTACCCGGGTTTCCCGGCCTTGCTGGGGCTCTTGGCCCTGAGGGTGCATGCTAGAGTCATTCGCAGTTTCTGCTGGAAGCCCAGCAGCCCTGAACCGCCCTGGTGTGCATGCTGCATAACGTCGATTTTCGCGAACGGATGTTCCCTCGGGCTCGTGGCCTGGTGCTGTCCTGGCTGTGCTTGCTGGCCCTGGCCGCCGGCCCCAGCCGGGCGCTGGACATCAGCCCGCCGCGGCTGCATTCGGCCCTGGGCCAGCCGCTGGAGGTGCAGATCGGCCTGCGCCTGAGTCCCGGCGACAAGATCAGCAAGACCCTGACCGACCCCTGCTTCAAGGTCGAGCTGAGCGTGGGCGAGCGCACGCTCAAGACCGCCGAGTTCATGCGCGCCATCGATTGGCAGGCGGCCGACGGCAGCATCCAGATGCGCCTGCACACCACTGCCCCGGTGACCGAGCCTCTGGTGCAGCTCAGCCTGGGCTGCCCGCGCCAGCAATTCAGCCTGATGCTGGATCCCGCCCTGGCCTTGCCGCCGACGGCAGCCGGCCCGCTGCCGCCGGCGCCGGAGCGCACAAGCGCTGGCAAGCCGCCGGCCAAAGCGACGGCGCTGGCTCATCGCATTGGCGCCGCCTTGCGCCTGGATGCCTCACTGGCCGAGCGTGCCCCGGACACCCCGGCCGCCGCGGGCGCCGACTGGTTTGCCCCGCTGGCCGGCATCCGGCTGCTGCTGGCCCTGGATGTGGGTGGGCCGGAGGGCGCCACGCCCGAGACCCATCCTGGGGTCGAAGGCCCGCGGCCCGATCGCATCAAGCAGGCCGAGGCGCAGTTCGTCTCATTGCAGAACGAGCAAAAGCAGTTGCAGGCCGAGATGGCCCGGCTCAGCAGCGAGCTGCTGGCCCGCGAGCAAAGCCGCGCGGCCAGCCAGGCGCAATCCACTGGCTGGCTGATCGGTCTGGCTGCCTTGGCGCTGCTGGCCGGGGCGGCGGCCTGGTTCTGGCAACGCCGCCAGGCCGCGGGTCGAGGCTGAGCGAGACCGGCATCGCCGCCGGGCGCAAACCCCAAGAAAAAGGGCTCCCGCGGGAGCCCTTTGCTTTGCGCGCCGCGAGCGGCTGCAGTGATCAGGCCTGAGCCTGGCTGCGGCGGCGCGAGAACAGGCCGATGGCGCCCAGGCCGGCCAGCATCAGCGCCACGCTGGCGGGTTCCGGTACCGGGGTGGTCGGCACGAAGGGCTCGTAGCCCAGCTCCAGGCGGCCGTTCGGGCCGGCGCTCAGGGAGTTGGCGATCAGGGTGCCTTCCAGGTGGCCGCTGCCGATCACATCCGCCTTCACGGCCAGCACGCTGCCGTTGACGAAGCTGGCCACGTTCAGGCTGGTGGCGTTGCTGAAGTTGTAGAGGATGCGGTCGCGGTGCTGGGCCAGCGCGTCGCTGGAGTTGACCTGGTGGCCGCCGTAATCACCGCTGAGCACCACATTGCTGAGGCTGCTGTTGATGATGATGTGGGCGCCGGCCTTGACGTTTTCCAGCGTGATGGTGGTGGCCAGCGAGGTGTTGCCGAGGTTGAAGACCTGCGGGTTGTCGCTGCCGTCGCCGGTCAGCTTGAGGCCGCCCGAGCCGGGCAGGGCCTGGAAGCTGCCGTTGGCGCTCAGGCCGGCCAGTTG
The DNA here is from genome assembly GCA_027484885.1 of Rubrivivax sp. Taxonomy (GTDB): domain Bacteria; phylum Pseudomonadota; class Gammaproteobacteria; order Burkholderiales; family Burkholderiaceae_C; genus Paucibacter_A. The sequence goes on along the minus strand of JAIXSD010000082.1, from coordinate 669 downwards.
GCTGGACAGGCTGCTCAGCTGGGTCTTGGCGGCGCCGAAGTCCAGGTAGTTGGCGTTTTGCACGGCGCTGCCGTACTGCCAGTCGCGGGCCGTCAGGCTGCTGCCGTAGACGATCTGGCCGAAGTTCAGGCCGCCCGGCACCCAGCTGGCTTCGGACGGGCCGATGCCGGCATTGGTGTCGATGTTGGTGTTGGGGCCGTTGTAGACCGTGCCGGCCGGACCGCCCGAGCTGTTGGTCAGCGACACGCCGCCCTTGACCACCAGGCTGGGCTGGGTGGAGCCGTAGGCATTGCGATAGCCGATGTCGAAGCCGCCGGTCAGGTTGCCGCCGACCGCCAGGCGGCCTTCCACATCCGAAGCGGCATTGACATTGCCGAAGAAGAAACCGCTGTAGCCGCTGGCCGGGCCCAGGTCGATCACCGAGGCCTGTGCCGAACCGGCCATCAGCAGCAGGGTCGCCGCAGCAGATACCAGTTTGATTCCGCCGATCTTGCGGAGGCTGTTTGTTTTCATCATGAATCCCTTGGGTAAGAACGGCGTGCAGTCAGGAAAATGCCTGCGCTGCAGCCGGCGGGATTCTAGAAATAACGCGCTATTTACTCACCCCCGGTTCGAGGGATGTGGTTTTATATTGGTATTCTGTTTGGCGCATGGCCGGCGTCACAATTT
>JAIXSD010000026.1 GCA_027484885.1 Rubrivivax sp. | reverse complement strand
GCCTTCTACGCCGGCCAACGCGAAGAGTCGCTGAAGATGATGGAGCGCACCATGGCCCAAGGCCTGCGCTCCAAGCTCTTTGACATGCTGAGCCTGGTGCTGATCGGCTTCATGCGCTTTGACAACAAGGACACCAAGGGCCTGAAGTACGCGCACGACGCCATGGTGCAGGAGCTGGAGCGGCGGCCGCAGTCCAAGCGCCTGCAGCGCTTCGAGACCGTGTTCCGCGGCCTGCGCCATCTGGCCGATCACAAGGTTGGCAATGCCCTGGAGCTGGCCCGCCAGCTCAGCGCCGAGGCCGACGGCGAAGACTTTGATCTGGAAGCCGCCAGTCTGTTAGTGGGCCTGTGGATCCGCCTGTCCAAGCTGGCCATCCAGCTGGACGAGATGGGGCCCATCATGTCGCAGATGGGCCTGCGCTTTTGCACCTCCAAGGCCAGCTCGGAGCTGCTGGTCTCGGTCAGCGAGGACAACGAGGCCGTGGCCAACGAGTTCCGCAGCTGCCACACCCGCATCTTCGGCGTGGCCGAAACGGCCATGCGCCACTCCATGCGCGGCTCAGCCCGCACCGGTGTGGAGCTGCTGATCCAGCAAGGCGAAAGCACCCGCAACGCCAAGCTGATCGACATGGCGAGCCTGGTGCTCAAGCGCCATGCCGAAAAGATCGACGACGCCGAACAACTGGCCGTGCGCATCAGCGAGCTGCAGGCGCGCTACGTCATCCCCATCGCCTCGTTGAACAACCGCAACCGCGCCGCCGGCGGCCTGGCCTTGCGCACCGGCGCGCCAAGCTGACTGCGCATCTTCGGGCGGATCAGAACAGGCTGCCCTGATCCGGAGTCGGCTCAACATGCGCCTGCTGCGGCCGTTGAAAGCGTGTCAGGTCCAGCGGATAGCGCTCGCGCGACAGGCCCAGCCGTGCACAGGCCTTGTGCACGCGCTGCGACAGCAGCTGGGCCCAGATGCCCTCGCCGCGCATGCGGCTGCCAAAGTTCGGGTCGTTGTCACGGCCGCCACGCATCTCCCGCACCCGGGCCATGATGCGCGCGGCCCGCTCGGGCACATGGCGTTGCAGCCAGTCCTGGAACAGCGGATTCACCTCCCAGGGCAGGCGCAGCGGGATGCAAAAGGCCGAGCGCGCGCCCAGGGCCGCAGCGGCTTCCAGGATCTGCTCCAGCTCCGGCTCGTTGAGAAAAGGGATCAGGGGCGACACGCTCACCCCCACCGGCACCCCGGCCTCGGCCAGGGTCTGCAAGGTACGCAAACGCCGCTGGGGCGAGGCGGCACGTGGTTCCAGGATGCGGGCCAGGGCCGGGTCCAGGGTGGTGATGGAGATGTAGCAGGACACCAGCTGCTGCTCGGCCATGGGCTGGAGCAGATCCAGATCGCGCTCGATGCCCGAGGACTTGGTCACCACCGAGAAGGGGTGGCGGTGCGCCTGCAGCACCTCGATTACGGCCCGCGTGATGCCCAGCTTGCGCTCGATGGGTTGGTAGGCATCGGTAGCCGTGCCCAGGCAGGTCAGGCGCGGCACATAGCGGGGGCTGGCCAGGCTGGCCTGCAGGCGCTCGGCGGCATTGACCTTGGCGATGATGCGGGTCTCGAAATCAAGCCCCGGCGAGAGGTTGAGGTAGCTGTGCGTCGGCCGGGCGAAGCAGTACACACAGCCATGCTCACAGCCCCGGTAGGGGTTGATGGATTGGTCGAAGGGGATGTCGGGCGACTGGTTGCCGGAGAGGATGCGCTGGGCCCGCTCCTCGATGATCTGGGTGCTGGGCGGCAAGGCCTCGGGATCGAAGCTCTGGGCCAGCGAGCCCCAGCCATCGTCGAACTGCTCGCGCTGCTCGCTCTGGAAGCGGTGGGCCAACGCCCAGGCGCTGCCCCGCCCTTTCAGGGTGTCGGCGGCGATGTAGAGCGGCTGGGCCGTCTGCACGGGGGGCAGTGGGCGCTTGGGGCGGCTCGGTGGAGTGGGCGACATACTGTGTATTTATACAGCATTTGAACCACCCCGCCTGTCCAAATCCGCGCCCTTACCCTTCGCCCCCTAGCCCACCCAGGCACTCAGGCGCTCAGCACCCCGGCCTCGATCAAGAAGCGCGAAGGCGAGGCCGGGTTGTACGCCAGACTCAGGCGCTGGCGTGCGCGCGTCATGGCCACATACAGCAGGTTGCGGTTTTCGGCGGCGCTGACCTCGCCGACAAACTCGCCGCGCGAGAGATGCGGGATCAGCACATGGTCGAACTCCAGGCCCTTGGCGGCCTCGATGCTGGACAAGCTCACCCGCGGATTGGCGCGCATACGCGCCTGGCCGGCTTCCAGCAGATGCAGCAGGCGGAAGGCCTGCTCCAGCCCCTCGCCTTCGGCCACGATCATCTGCACCAGCTGGGCGATGTTGTCGCGCACCTGCTGGATGTCTTCCTTGCGCACCAGCACCGAGGCTGCCAGGCCACTGGGGTCCAGCGCGCGCACAAAACCCTCGCCAAAGACCTGCAGATCATCGGTCTTCAACACCGCCAGCGCTGCGCGCAGACGCGCCAGCGCCCGCGGCGACGCATTGCGCAAGACCTGACCCTCGATGAATGGCCGCATGCCGTCGAGGTGCGAGGCGGCGTCAGCAATCGCGCGGCGCTGCGCGGTGACTTCGTCCAGATGCCGCAGCTCCGGGCTTTCGATCAGAGCGCCGGCAAACAGCATCAGCGCGGCCAAAGTCTGCTCGCGCAGAGGGCGGCTGACAAAGCCGCTGAAATCGTCGCGCGCAAAGGCATAGAGCGCGCGCACCAGCAGCACCTCGGGCCGGAGCAAGAAGGATTCAAACCCATCAACGCGGTAGTCCACGCCCAGCTTGAGCAACTCGCGCTCCACCAGGATGGACTGGGCCGGGCGGCGCAGCAGGATGCGCAAATCGTGGCGCTGCACCTGGCGCAGATGGGCCTGGGCCAGACGGGCCACCTGCTGGGCCGTCACCCGAGCGGATTCGCAGGGCAGCAGCTCGATCTCGGTGGCGCAATGCGCGGCCGCGGCATAGGCCTTGTTGTGGGCCAGGCGGCCGGCCATCTGCGCCAGCTCGGGGCCGAAACGGTGGCTGGCGGTCAGCGGCAGGCGCACCGGCCGACCGATCTCCTGCTCGAAGCTCTGGTGCATGAACGCAGCCTCGGCGCCGGCCTGCGAATGGATGACCTGATCGCGGTCACCCACGCCGACGAAGGCAGCGCGACGGTTGGCCTCCAGCAGCGCCTTGAGCACGGTGAACATGGCCCGGTTGGTGTCGTGCATCTCGTCCACCACGATCAAGGCCAGGCCCTGGGCCAGGGGCGAGCCCTCGCGCGGGATCTCGTCGCGCAGCAGCGCGCGTGCCAGGTCGTAGCAGGCATCGCCCTCGCAGCGGAACTCCGGCCGGTCCGGGTGGCCGCCGCGGCGGATGAACTCATAGGCCGAGCGCACGCGCAGGCTAAGGTAGTCAAAACCCAGATCCTCGGCCAAGGCCGGGCTCATGGCTTCGTCTTCATCGAGCTGCTCGATCAGCATGCGGCCCTTGAGCACGGCAAAGGTCTGCAGCAAGCCCTCGGCCAGCGCCGCCGGCGAGCCATCGACGCTGAGTTCCTCGGGGTGGCGCTCGCCCGGCAGGGTTTGCGCCCGCTCGACCGCACGCAGCAAATAAGGTTTGACCTGCTCCAGGCGCTGCAAGGACAGAGCCCGCCCACCCTCGATGCGCTCCAAGACCTCAAGACTGAAAGCCTCGAAGCTCTGCACACGGATCGCCTCGACCAGCTCGGCCGGCAAACCCACCCAGCGCAGCTGCGCGCGCAAGGCCAGCACGGCTGGCGCGGTGTAGGTCAGGGCCAGGATCATGGCCGGATCGGCGCCCCGCATCAGGGCCTGGGCGATGCGCAAGGCCAGGCTGGTGGTCTTGGCGGCGCCGGCATTGGCCTCGATCAGCACATGGCGGGCGCGCGTGGCCTGGATGCGCTGCTGCTCCTCGGTCGGCGCGAAATGCGTAGGCGCGAATAAAGGCTCGGGCGGCTCGGCGGTCGCTGCCTCGGGGGGATCGGAGGGATCGACCCGATGAGCCGCCAGCTCGGCGCCCAGCCCCGCCCCGGTGTCGGAAGCGCTCACCGGCCGCGACTCAGTACTCGTCACCGACCGGGCTGACATAGTCCGGCGACAGGTTCTCGAACTTGGTGTGCATGCGCTGGAAGGCCAGCTT
>JAIXSD010000102.1 GCA_027484885.1 Rubrivivax sp. | reverse complement strand
CGGCTCCAGCGCGACCAAAGCGCCTTCGGCCTCGGGCGGTTGGACGATGGACCAGGCGCCTTGCGGCTCGGCCTTGCTGGGCGCGCCGCGCATCACGCGCACGATGGCGCCGGGGCGCAAGCGGCTGGCTTCGCGCGCTTTGTCGGACAGGGCCGATTGCACACCGCGCAAGGCCTCGCCGCTGAGCGTCAGCTCCTCGCCGCTTTGCATCACCGCACGCACTTTTTGCGCCGAGGTCTGCAGCAGCACGGCGGCGCGCAAATCGTCCTGGTCCGGGTGTTCGGCCAGGGCCTGGGCGATGGCGCTGTCGCGCTCGCCTTCGTCCTCGGGCAGGGCCACAAAACCTTCCGGGCCGCGGTAGGGCTTGCGCTTTTCCAGCTCCAGCAAGCTGCGGCGCAAGGCGCGGTAGGCGGCGGCCTGCTCCTGCGAAACCAGGGTGGTGTAGACGCGCAAGCCCTTGGTGTAGGCCTCTTCGCCGTACTGCTCAAACACCACGTCACGGGCCATTTCGGCGGCAAACTCGGCATGCACGCGTGCGTCTTGCGGCGAGCGGATGTGCAGCTTCTCGGCCTTGGCGCTTTCGGCTTGCTCGGCCGTGATGACGCCGGTGTCGACCATGCGGTTGATCACTAGATGCTGGCGGCGGCGTGCGCGCTCGGGGTTCACCGCCGGGTTGGCATAGGCGGGGTTCTGCGGCAGGCCGGCCAGCATGGCGGTCTCGGCGATGGAGAGATCCTTGAGCGTCTTGCCGTAGTAGGCGCCGGCCGCGGCCTCAAAACCATAGGCCCGCTGACCCAGATAGATCTGGTTCATATAGACCTCGAGGATCTTCTGCTTGCTCAGCTCGCTTTCCAGCTTCATGGCCAGCAGCGCCTCGACGAACTTGCGCGAGTAGACCTTTTTCTTGGTCAGGTAGAGGGTGCGCGCCAGCTGCTGGGTGATGGTGGAGGCGCCTTGCGTGCGGCCTTGCGTGGTGTTGGCCACCACGGCGCGCAGGATGCCGGGCAGGTAGATACCTCTGTGCTCGTAGAAATTGCTGTCCTCGATGGCCAGCAAGGCGTCCTGCATCAGCTTGGGGATCTGGTCCAGCGGCAGGTATTTGCGCCGCTCGGTGCCGAATTCGCCGATCAGCACCTCGTCGCTGGTGAAGACCCGCAGCGACTGCTTGGGCTGGTAGTCGTTCAGCTCCGCCAGATCGGGCAGGGTGGGGTAGATCAGCGCGGCCGCAACGCCGAGCAGCAGGGCGATCAGGCTCAGCGCCACGGCGCCGATCACAAGCAGTTTCTTCAAGGGCGATCACGGCGCGCCAGGCGCCGGGCTGAGAGGAAGCCGCGATTATGGCGGGCCGGCCACGCTAGGCGCGTGCGGCCCGCCGGGCATCGTGGCGTCAGCTTTTCGGTACCGTGCCGGTAGGTAACCTCAGATGCGGTAGCCCAGGCTCAACCACAGGCGCGGCTTGTGGCGGGTGATGGGGTCGGCCTGCGGCTCACCCCCCTTGAGGCTCCAGGCCGCGGCGGCCTCCAGCTGCCAGCGCTCGCCGTTGACACGAACGCCCAGGCCTGCACCCGCCAGGGTGCGGTAGTTCTGCGCAGTGCCGGCCGTGGGCACGGTGTTGATGCGCACCCGGCCGGCATCCAGCATCACAAACGGCGCGATGGCGCCGATGTTGTGGCGCAGTTCCAGCTGGGCCAGGGCGCCTCGGTCGCCCACGCCTTCGCCGCTGGGGTAGGCGCGCACGCCGCTGATGCCGCCCAGGCTGATGCGCTCGCTCGAGTCCAGGTTCTTGTCGGCCCATTGCGCGCTGAAGCGGGCATAGAGGCTGCTGTCCGGCGTGAACACGGTTTGTTGCTGCACCAGGTCGAGGTTGAACTTGAGGAAGCGACCGCGCGTCTGGTTGCTGTCCAGCCCGACCAGGGCGTCGGACAGGCGCAGGCGCCCATTGGTGACGCTCAGGCTGCCGTAGCTGATGCCGCCCAGGCCCAGGCTGTTGCGGCGGTCGAAGTCAAGCGACAGCGGCAGGCTCTGGCTGGACTTGTCATCGCTGCTGTTGAGATTGCGGTCCTGCAGGCGCTTGTACTGGTAGCGCAGCGAGAGCTTCACATTGGCCTCGTTGCTGCGCAGCACCGGGTAGCTCAGGCCCAGGGTGGCGGTCTTGGCATAGCCCTGTGCTTTTGAGTCGGCGAACTCCTTGCCGAGCTGGTAGTCGCTGTGCGAGTAGCTGGCCTCGGCGCGCAGGCCGTGCCGCCCCAGCGGGCGCGAATAGCCCAGGCTGCCCAGCCACAGCTTTTGGTCGCTGAAGAGACTGCGCAGGCTGACTTGGTCGCCCAGCGAAAAGGGGCTGTTCCAGTCCAGATTTAGCTGCAGGCGGTGGGCGCCGCTGTAGCGGTTGCCATGGTTGTCGGCACCGACCGAACCGACCAGGGCGGGCGCCGGGGCCAGCTCGACCAGCAGGTCGCCGGTGCCGACCTTCTCGCCCGGTTGCATCAAGGGGGTGACCGCCACGCCAGGCAGGTCACCGAGGATCAAGACGCTGCGCTCCAGCTCCGGGCTGCGGATCACGGTGTCGGGCTGCAGCATGGACAGGTAGGGCGCGGCCTGCTCGGCCCAGTCCGGCCGCTTGCTGATCGGCTTGATCTGACCGTAGCGGCCCTCGAGCAGCTCCACCCGCAGCGTGCCATCGCTGAGCTCTTGCGGCGGCAGGTAGGCGCGGGCGAAGGGATAGCCGGCCTGCTGGTAGAACAGACCGACCCGTTCGGCCAGCGACTGCAGGCCAGCCAGATCGAGCTCGGTGTTCAGCAAATCGGCCACGGCCGCTTCCAGGGTCTTGCTGTCGATGACGCTGTTGCCACCAAAGCTGAGAGCCTTGACCTGAATCTTGCGCCCGCCCGGCAGGGCCAGCTGGCTCTTGGGGTTGTTGAGCTTGAGCTGTACGCCGGGTTTCGGCGCTTCCGGCGCCTGGCGGCTTTGCTGCAGGATCTGCCCTGCATCCGGCGCGGCTTGCGCTCGGGCGGCAATCGGTGCGGCCAGGGCCAGCAGGCTGGAGGCGGCCACGGCCACAAGGCGGGCCGGGTAGGGGGCTGAGGTGTGATCCATGGCGGCGTGGGGGGAGTTGGGTTTCAAGGCCTGGGCGGGCAGGGGCTTGCCATGGGTGGGGCTCATTTCTTGTCCTCCCGCTGGCCGTCGCTGGAGCTGCTGCTGGGTTCAGGAAGGCGAATGCCGCCTTGGCGGACGAAGATTCGCGTGCCGCCGACGCTGGCATTGCCGCTGCCGAGCAAGGCACTGGGTGAGGATGGGTTGGCGCCGTCGTTGCTGCTGCTGTTACTGCTGCTGCTCGTTTCACCTGCTGTGGACGTCGCAGCGGGGACAGAAGCTCCCGGCGATGCCGCTGGACCGCTCGGGGTGGGTGCCGGCCCGGAATCCACCAGCTGCAGGCCGCTGGAGCTGGCCGCGCCGCTGGGCAGGCTGCCCGCCGGGCTGCTGCTGATGACAAAGGTCAGCGCCGGTTGATTGCCAGCGATCACATTGGCATTGAGCGCTGGCGAGATGCTCAGCTCGCCGTCACGGCGGGTGATGGCGTAATTTCTGTTGCTCAGGTTCGCAGCCAGGATGGCATGCGCGCCCACCGACTCGCCGGCCACCCGACTCAGGCTGCCGGCCAGGCTGTCACCCGCCACCAGGCTGCCCTCGGTGATGCTGAAGCTCAGCGCGGGGTCGGGGGCGCCGAAAGTCTTTTGCTTGTTGTCCGCCTGAACAGAGATGGGCCGCGGCGTCACGGCCAACTGGCCGGGCAGGGCGGTGATTGCGTAGTTGCTGTTGGCCAGGGCGCTGGCATCGATGGTGTAGCTGCCCACGTTTTCGCCCGCCGCCCGGCTCAAGGCGCCGCTGAGGGCGTCATTGCCGACCAGCGTGCCGCTGCTGATCTGGTAGCTCAGGCTGGGATCGGCGTTGCCATAGACCTTGCTCTTGTTGTCGGCGGTGACGGTGATGGGCCTCGGGCTGATGCTCAAGCTGCCGCTCTGCGCGGTGATGGCGTAGTTGCTGTTGCTCAGGGCGCTGGCATCGATGCTGTAGCTGCCCACGTTCTCGCCCGCCGCCCGGCTCAGGGCGCCGCTGAGCGCGTCATTGCCGACCAGCGTGCCGCTGCTGATTTGGTAGCTCAGGCTGGGGTCGGCGTTGCCATAGACCTTGCTCTTGTTGTCGGCGGTGACGGTGATGGGCCGCGCGGTGATCGTGCCGGTGCCGCTGGCTGTGCTGCTGCTGAGGCTGTAGTTGCCGGCGTCGGAGCCGCTGAGGCTGATGCCAGTGATGCTGACCGCCTTGGCGCTGCCGGCGTCGGCGTTGCTGAAGGTGGCGCTGGCATGGGCGATGGTGACGCTGTCATTGCTGAGCACATCGCCGGACGATGCGGATGCGCTGGCGGCGGCGGTGCCGTCGTAGACCTTGCTGGCCACGCTGAAGCTCGCCGTCAGCGGCTTGGGCGTGATGGCGGCGCTGATGCCGCCGGCGTTCAGGCTGTAGTTGCTGTCTGACACCACGAGGCTGTTGCTGATCAGATAGCTGTAGCTGCCCACATTCTTGCTGCTGACCGTGGCGCTGCCGCTCAAGCTCGGCGCGGCATTCCCGTTGACCATGCCGCTCAAGGCATAGCTGCTGTTGCTGCTGGTGAAGCTGGAGCTGCCGTCATAGACCTTGGTGAAGCTCAGGTTCAAGGGCTTGGGGGTGACGGTCCAGCTTGCCGCGTCACCGGGGTTGAGGCTGTAGGCCGCATTGCCCAGCGTGATGCCGCTGGTGTAGCTCAGGCTGTAGCTGCCGACGTTGGACGTGGCCGTCGGCGCACCGCTCCAGGCGGCCGTGCCCGTGGGCGATGCGTTGCTGATCAGGTTGCCGCCGCTGAAGGCATCAAAGATCGAGTAGTTGAACAGGGGTTGGTCGCCGTACACGCTGCCGGACGAGACCAAGCGCAGGTACACCGGTGTGGGGCTGCTGCCGCCGCCGGCGGCTTGACCGACCGAGCTGATGGCGTTGTTGATCAGGCTGACCGGCGCACCAGCGTAGTACCAGATGAAGCCGCCGGACTGACCGCTGGCCAGGTCCGAGAGGCGCTTGAACATGGCATAGGAGCCGTCAACCTGGGTGCTGCTGATCAGAGAGGTTCTCGGGTCCTTGTTCGTCGAGTTCGAGAAGCTGCAGCAGCCCGCGTGCGACATGTCCACCCCGTCCGAGGTGGAGTAAAAGAGCACAGCTCCGCCACTGGTGCCGTTGTTGGTCTCGGTGACCTTGAGCGCGTTGGACGCGGTGTTTTGCGTCGGTAGGCTGACAAAAGCGTTGTTGACGATGTTGCCTTTGGATTTGAAGCTGCTGTCGCCTTGGCCGACGTAGTCGTCTCGAGTCCCAATCCACAGCCTCAGATTGCTGAGCGCGCTGGCGCCCAGATTGGTCAGTTGTGTGTCGGTCTTGGCGTAGCGATTGCCCGCCAGAAGTTCGTAGCTGTTGCTGACGCGAATCGATTGGCCGCTGCCCATGTTCAAGGTGGCCAGGCTGACCAAGGTGCCCACACCCTCGCGGTAGCCGGCGATATTGATGGCCTTGTCGGACAGGGCGCTCGTGAAGGTGTCCTGGGTGGTCTTGATCGTGCCGTTGTAGTTCCAGGCATTGCTGCCGTCTCCGCCGACCCCCACGCCGATGTCCAGCGGGTAATTGCTGAAGGTCATCTGGAACCAGCCATTGCGCCCCGACGAAACGTTGTCGAAGTAGAAGGGCTGTCGCAGCTGGCCGCTGGTGTCGATGGAGTCTTGCGTGCCATTGCCGAAGCGCAGCAGGCCGTTGTCCAGCACCAGGTTCTTGGTGGCACCGGCGCTGCCTTTCTTCCAGGTGAAGGCCGCGCCGTTGGGGATCAGGATCTTGACGCCATTGGCCACGGTGTAGTTGGCGCCAGCGCCATCGCTGCTGGCCTGGCCGTAGACAAAGGCCAGGCTGCCGGTGCCGCTGGCCGTCAGGTCGGCGTTGACATTGATATGGCGCTCGGCCGTGAGCGTCAGTTTGTTGGCCGCCCAGCTGACCGGGTCGTTGACATGGATGTCGCCGTTGCCGCCGCTCGTGCCCTGGCTGGCCGTGGTGATCACCACATTGCCGCTGGCCAGGTCGGTGCCCAGCTGGGCACCGGTGATGTTGCCGCCGCTGGCGGCGATGGTGAAGTCGTTCGGGTCGATCAACCAGGTGCCGGAGGCGCCGTTGCTCGACCGGGTGCTGATCTTGCGGCCCTCGGCAAAGTCGACGCGGGCCGCGCTGGTTTCGATGAAGCCACCCGCACCGCCCTGCGGTGCGCTGGCATCCAGGCTGCCGCCCACCAGCACCCGCGATTGTGGGCCATCGCCGAGCAGGAAGATGCGGCCGCTCTGGCCCTCGCCTTGTCCGTCGCTGAGGGTGTGTGCTTCGGTGATGCCCGTGTGGTTGATCACCGTTTGCGTCAGCCGGCTCGCGGCCTTGGCCGTCAGGTAGACCAGCCCGCCATCGGCGCGGATGGCGCCGCCTTGTTCAATCAGCGTGTCGATGGCGGCTTCGTCGATCTTGAGTTTGACCGGGCCGCCCAGGTCCAGTGTGACCTTGGCGCCAGCCCCCATCAGCACCTGGCCGCCGGGCGACTGGATGCTGCCGCTGTTGCTGATGCGTGCGGCAATCAGGGCAACCGAGCCGCCCGCGGCCGACTGGATCGAGCCCTGGTTGATGATGGCCTGGCTGCTGCTCCCCTCGAAGCGGTAGCGACCGGCCAGAAAGTCCTGGTTGTCCAGGTTCAGCGTACTGGCCACCAGGGCGCCGACATTGACCTGGGCGCTGGGCGTGAAGAGCACGCCGTTGGGGTTCAGCAGGAAGACCTGGCCGTTGGCCTTGAGGGCGCCCTGGATGGTCGAGACCTCATTGCCCAGCACCCGGTTCAGGGCCACAGCATTGCGGCTGGGCTGCAGGAACTCGACGCTGTGGCCCGCGCCGATGTTGAAGCTGCGCCAGTCGGTGATCAGCTGGGCGCTGCTTTGCTGCACGGTCAAGACCTGGCCACGCTGGCTGATCTGCGCCTGGCCGGCCACCACCTGCCCGCCGCTGGGCAGCGGGGCGGACAAGGCGGCCCAGGCCCCGCCACTGGCCTGACCCAGCAGGGCCAGGCTCAGCGCGCGAACCAAGGCGCGGGCGGCCATGGGCGGGCAGATCGGTCGCGTCGTGGGGGCATGGCGGCTTGGGGCTGGCGGGCGGTGCATGTCGTGTGCCGACACGGCGGGGATGGGACTCATGTGCGCGCTCCGAGAAGAGGGATGGGAGGGTGAAGGGCCGGCTGGCACGGCGGGGCCGCCAATCAGTCTGGCCATTTCGAGAGGTCCACCTCGTTCTATCGGCGCCATGTGCGGGCGCTTGAGTGTGAAATAGTTGCCAAATATCGGGCTTGAACCGCTGATGACCCGCAAGCGAGGGATGGTCAGGGGCGAGAGATGGCCTCGCATTCCTGCTCGCTCAGTGTCTGGACGGCTCGGCCAGCGCGGCGCATGCGTTACGCTGCGCGCCATGAGTGAATTCAGCTTTTTCTGGCACGACTACGAAACCTTTGGCCGGGTGCCGCGGCGCGACCGGCCGGCCCAGTTTGCGGGCGTGCGCACCGATGCCGATCTGAACGAGATCGGTGAGCCGCTGATGCTGTACTGCCAGCCCAGCCCGGACAGCCTGCCCGACCCCGAATCCTGCTTGTTGACAGGCATCCTGCCGCAGACCTGCCTGGAGCGCGGCGTGCCCGAGCATGCGTTTGCGGCGGCCATCGAGGCGGCGCTGGCCGAGCCCGGCACAGTGGGCGTGGGCTACAACACCATCCGTTTCGACGACGAGGTGACGCGCCATCTGTTCTGGCGCAATCTGATCGACCCCTACGCCCGCGAGTGGCAGAACGAATGCGGGCGTTGGGACATCCTCGATGTGGTGCGCTGTGCCTATGCCTTGCGGCCCGAGGGCATCGAGTGGCCGCGCCACGAAGATGGGCGCCCCTCCTTCAAGCTCGAACACCTGACCGTGGCCAACGGCCTGGTGCATGAGGCGGCCCACGATGCGCTCAGCGATGTGCGAGCCACCATTGCCTTGGCGCGCCTGCTCAAGACCGCCCAGCCCAAGCTGTTTGATTTCTGCCTGCGCCTGCGCAAGAAAGACGCGGTCTGGGCCGAGATCGGCGTCGGCCGGCCTTTCCTGCACATCTCGGGCATGTATGGCCCGGAGCGTGGTTGCATTGCCCTGGTCTGGCCGCTGGCGCCGCACCCGACGAACAAGAACGAGCTGATCGTCTGGGACCTGGCCGTCGACCCCACCGAGCTGCTGACCCTGAATGCCGCCGACATCCGCGGCCGCATGTTCGTCAAGCAGGAGGATCTGCCCGAGGGCCAGACCCGGCTGCCGATCAAGACCATCCACATCAACAAGTCGCCCATCGTCATCGGCAACCTCAAGACCTTGAGCCAGGCCCAGTCCGAGCGCTGGGGGCTGGACATGGCCCAGGGCCTGGCCCATGCCCAGACCTTGATGGAGAAGGGCCGCTTGCTGGATGGGCTCTGGGGGGATGTGTTCAAGCGCGAAGCGACGCCCGGCCCGGTGGATGTGGACGAAGACCTCTACGGCGGCTTCATCAGCCCCGATGACCGCCGCGCCCTGCAGCGCTTGCGCAGCCAGACGCCCGAGCAGATCGCCCAGCGCGCGGCCGAGGGCAAGCTCAGCTTTGCCGACGAGCGCCTGGACGAGTTGGTGTTTCGCTACCGCGCACGCAACTTTCCGGCCAGCCTCAGCGCCGCCGAGGCGCAGCGCTGGCAGGCCCATTGCGCCGCCCGCCTGCACGAGGGCGCCGGCGGCGCGCAGACCCTGGCGGCCTTCTTCGAGCGTGTGGACGAGCTCAGCGAAGCCGCCGACGAACGCGGCCAGGACATCCTGGGTGCGCTCTACGAATACGCCGAGCAGATCGCCCCGGAAGCTTGAGCCCGGCCCCCGCCCTCGCGGCGGGGCGCGGCTCATCACATCAACTCGGCATTGCGCATCAACAAGCGGGCCAACTGCCCGCTGCTTTGCATTTCAGCCATGCCTTTGTTGAAGGCAGCCACGCGTGGCCCGTGGGCGGCGTGAGCGCGGTTGAAGGCCATGTAGAGCGGCATGTCCGCCACCGAGGGCTCCAGCCAGACCAGAGACGCCGCAGCCTCGGACAGCTGGCGGCGCAGCAGATAAGCCGCCACGCCCTTGTCCACCAAAGCCAGATCGATGCGGCCTGCTCGCAGCTTGCGAAGGTTGCCCAGGTCGTCCAGCGCTTCGTCGCACTGCAAATTCGCCTGCTCAAAAGCGGGTGGGTTGGCGTAGCCGCGCACGATGCCGATGCGCAGGTGTTTCAGGCGGCTGAGGTCGCGCACATCGATGCGGCGATCGCTGCGCGACATGAAACCGATCCGGTTGGCAATGCCCAAAGGCTGCGGAAAGCTGAGATAGCTCTCGCGCTCAGGGTTGCGCCAGATGCCGATGACCCCGTCCCACAGGCCGCGCTGCAACTCGGCAATCAGGCGAGACCAGGGGCGGAAGTCCATCTCCAGGGTCAGGCCGGTGCGGGCCAGGGCGGCGCGGGCAATGGCGATCGCTGGCCCGCCCTCGCTGTTTTCCTGCGTGGTGTAGGGCGGGAACTCGGTGGCCACCACGCGCAAGACACCTTCCGCGCTGCTGTTGGCCGGTGCCATGGACGGGATGGCTCGTGCCAGGGCTGGCGCGGCCAGAAGTGCCAGGGCATGGCGGCGATGGGGCATGAAGGGCAGCTCCTCAATCCTCGATTCGAAGGATGAAATCCGGCGCAAGCTGGTGTTCGGTACGGCTCTCGCAGCATAAGCGGCTTGAGGGTGGCCGTGGGCCGGCGTAGGCTCATTGCAGCGCGCTGGTGTGGCCTGCTTCATGAAATGGGTCCACGGCGTCTTGATGCAAGGAGCGGTGCATGGAATCGACGGCCTTGGGGGCTGAGCCCTGTATCCAGATGAGTGGGACGGTGGCCGGGCGCGCAGGTTTGGGCTTGCAGCGCCGCCAGCTATTGCAACTCAGCTCGGCCCTGTTGCCGACCGGAACTCTGGCTGCTGCAACCACCGCACCGGCCGGCGCCACCAAGCCCCCCTTGCTGCTGGCACAAACACCGCGCGGAGGGCTGGACGGTTTGGCCGGTCTGGACTTGGGCCGCTACCTGGTCAGCGAGAAGTTCGATGGCGTGCGCGCTTACTGGACGGGTGAGCGGCTGCTCAGCCGCCAGGGCCTGGTCTTGGCGGCGCCGCCGAGTGCTTTGGCGCGTCTGCCGCCGCAACAGCCCCTGGATGGCGAGCTGTGGATGGGGCGCGGGCGCTTCGAGGCCTGCTCGGCGGCACTGAGGCGCAGCGCGCCGCGCGAGGATGAGTGGCAACAGATGCAGTACCTGCTGTTCGAGCTGCCCGGCGGGGCCGGTCCGTTTTCGGCGCGTGTCGCCCGGTTGCAGGAGATTGCGGCTGCAGCCGACTCGCCGCTGCTGCGGGTCGTGCCGCAGGATCGGGTGGAGAGCCTGGCCGCACTCCGCCAACGCCTGCAGGCCGTGCTGCGCGCCGGTGGCGAGGGCTTGATGCTGCATGAGGCCGATGCGCCGTATGTGAGCGGTCGCCACGAGGCCTTGCTCAAGCTCAAGACCCACGACGATGAAGACGCCGTGGTCATCGCCCACCTGCCGGGCCAGGGGCGCTGGAGCGGCCTGCTCGGGGCGCTGCGTGTGCGCAATGCCGCGGGCCAGGAGTTCAACATCGGCAGCGGCTTCAGCGAGGCCCAGCGCCGCGCGCCGCCGCCGCTGGGCAGCACGGTCAGCTACCGCTACCGGGGGCTGACCGGCTCGGGCCTGCCGCGCTTCGCCACCTTTGTGCGCGTGCAGGACTTGTAGCGCCGAGGCCGGCTCAGGGTGCCGTGCGCACCGGGGGCAGGGCGCTGCAGAGCTCGACACGATCCGGGCTGTGGACGAACCAGCCGCTGCGGTAGCGGCGCGAATCGAGCCAGCGCTTCCAGGTGGCGGTGTCGGTGCGCAGCACTTGCAGCTTGGGCCGCTCGGCCTCGGGCACATCGGCCAGCACGCGCACGCGCTGGATGGGCGTGCGTTGCTCGGCCTTCTCGTAAAAGCCCAGGGCGCCGGTGCCGCGGGGCAGGGCGCTCAGTCGCTCCATGCCTTGCAGCACGCGGCCGACGCTGGTGATGTTGAGGTCGAGGGCGCGCGGGGCATGGCCGATCACGGTGTAGAGCCCGCTGCCGTCGCTGGAGTCGGGTTCATTGCCGCGGGCGGCGCCGACCATGCTGTTGCAATGGGTCAGCCAGGCGCGGCCCTTCTTCGGGTCGGCCGCCACCGGCCAGCCTTGGACGAAGCCGACCTGGGGTGCCCAGCCATCGCGCTCGGGCAAGGCGCGGAAGTCCAGGCCTTTCAGCGCGCGGGAAAACTCGACCGGCGCCTTGGCCAGGTCGGCGGGCTTGGCGCGGGCGGTGGGCGCCTCGTCATCCGCATCGCCCCACTGGGTGACGTAGTTGTCCTGCACGCGGATGATGACCAGGCCGTCGAAATAGCCGCTGCGGGCCAGGCGCACGATATTGCTGGCATGCACGGGCGCGAACTCGCGCGCCAGCTCGATCACCACCGGGCCGCTGGCCAGCTCCATCAGGATGGCGTCCTCGGCCTTGACTTCGCGCCAGTCACTGGGCTGGGCGGCGGCCAGCACATCGGCGCTGCTGGGGCGTTTGCCGGGGTCGGGTTGGCCGGCGGCCTGGGCGCTGGGGTTCAGCAGCAGGGCGGCTGCAAGGCTGGTGGCCAGGCTGATGACATGGCGGCTGGCCAGGGCGGGCAAGGTCTTGCGCATGGGGGCTCCTCCGTGGGGATGCGATTGCAATCTGGCCGGCAGCATAGCCGCCGCCAGCCGGCCCGCGGCTGGGGAGAACCATGCCCCTGCCTACAATGCCGCCATGGCTTTTGTTCACTTGCGCACCCACACCGAATTTTCCGTCGTCGACGGCACCCTCAGAACCGATGACGCGGCCGCTGCGGCCGCCAAAGATGGGCAGATCGCCCTGGCCATCACCGACCTGGCCAATATGTTTGGCGGCATCAAGTTCTACAACGCCTGCCGCAAGAAAGGTGTCAAGCCGGTGCTGGGCGCCGACTGCTGGCTGGAGCCCGAGGGTTCGGACAAGAACCCCACCCGCTTGCTGCTGCTGGTGCAGAACTACCAGGGCTATCTGAACATCTGCGAGCTGCTCTCTCGCGCCTGGATCCAGAACGTGCAGCGCAACCAGGCCTGCCTCAAATGGGAGTGGTTGCAGGAGCTGAATGCCGGCTTGATCTGCCTCTCGGGCGCCCAATTCGGCGGCCTGGGCCAGGCCCTGCTCAGCGGCGACAAGGTGCGCGCGCGCGACTGGGCGCAGCGCTTCTCGTCCATCTTTCCGAATCGCTTTTACATCGAGCTGCAGCGCGCCGGCCTGGCCGGCCAGGAAGCCCTGGTTCAGGCCAGCGTGCCTTTTGCGGCCGAGCTGGGCCTGCCCGTGGTCGCCACCCACCCGATCCAGTTCCTGGGCGAAGACGATTTCGATGCCCACGAGGCCCGTGTCTGCGTGGCCGAGGGCGAGACCCTGACCAACCCCAAGCGCATCAAGCGCTTCCTGCCCGGCCAGTACTTCCGCTCGCAAGCCGATATGGAGGCGCTGTTCGCCGACATCCCGTCGGCCATTGCCAACACGGTGGAAATTGCCCGCCGCTGCTCCATCAGCCTGGTGCTGGGCAAGCCGCAGCTGCCTAATTTTCCGACGCCGCTGCTGGAAGACGGCACGCCCATGCCCATGGAGCAGTACTTCCGCCAGCTGTCCTTCGAGGGCCTGGAGGACCGGCTCAAGCTCCTGTACCCCGATGAGGCCAAGCGTGACGCCGAGCGGCCACGTTATGTGGAGCGCCTGGAGTTCGAGCTGAACACCATCATCAAGATGGGCTTCCCGGGCTACTTCCTGATCGTGGGTGACTTCATCAAGTGGGCCAAAACCCATGGCTGCCCGGTGGGCCCGGGCCGGGGCTCGGGTGCCGGCTCCCTGGTGGCCTATGTGCTCTTGATCACCGACCTGGACCCGCTGCAGTACAACCTGCTGTTCGAGCGCTTCTTGAACCCAGAGCGGGTGTCCATGCCCGACTTCGACATCGACTTCTGCCAGGGCAACCGCGACCGGGTCATCGATTACGTCAAGGACAAATACGGCCGCCCGGCCGTCAGTCAGATTGCCACTTTCGGCACCATGGCCGCCAAGGCGGCCTTGCGCGACATCGGCCGGGTGCTGGGCATGGGCTATGGCCAGGTGGACTCCATCGCCAAGCTGATCCCGGCGCCGCCGGGCAAGACCGTGACCCTGGCCAAGCTGCCGGAGAATTTCGATCCTGAAAAGGAAAAGATGATCTACGCCCGGCACGAGGCGCCGGAGCTGAACGAGCGCGAGGCCCAGGAAGAGGAAGTGGCCGAGCTGCTCAAGCTGGCCGCCCGCGTGGAAGGCATGGTGCGCAATATCGGCATGCACGCCGGCGGTGTGCTGATCGCGCCGGGCAAGATCACCGACTTCTGCCCCCAGTACCAGCAGCCCGGTTCCACCTCGGCCGTGAGCCAGTACGACAAGGACGACGTCGAGGCCATTGGTCTGGTGAAGTTCGACTTCTTGGGCCTGGCCACGCTGACGATTCTGGAGCTGGCCAAGGACTTCATCGTCGCCCGCTACCCGGATCAGAAGAACTTCGCCTTCGAGACCATTCCGCTCGACGACCGGCGCACCTACAAGCTCTTCTCCGACGGCCTGACCGAGTCGGTGTTCCAATTTGAATCGACCGGCATGCAGCGCATGTTGAAGGACGCGAAGCCTTCGCGACTGGAAGACCTGATCGCCCTGAACGCGCTCTACCGACCCGGTCCCATGGACCTGATCCCGACCTTTGTGGCGCGCAAGCACGGCAAGGAAGTGGTCGAGTACCCGCACCCGCTGACCGAGCCGGTGCTGGCCGAGACCTACGGCATCATGGTCTACCAGGAGCAGGTGATGCAGACCGCCCAGGTGCTGGGCGGCTACAGCCTCGGCGGCGCCGACATGCTGCGCCGGGCCATGGGCAAGAAGAAGGCCGAGGAGATGGCCGAGCACCGGGCCATCTTCCGCAAGGGCGCGGCCGTCAACGGCCTGGACGAAAAACAGGCCGACGAAGTGTTCGACCTGATGGA
Source organism: Rubrivivax sp. (assembly GCA_027484885.1). GTDB lineage: Bacteria > Pseudomonadota > Gammaproteobacteria > Burkholderiales > Burkholderiaceae_C > Paucibacter_A. Next base: position 2,671 of record JAIXSD010000102.1, on the reverse strand, counting down.
GAAGTTCGCGGGTTACGGCTTCAACAAGTCGCACGCTGCCGCCTACTCCTTGCTGGCGTACCACACAGGCTGGCTCAAGGTTCATTTCACGGCCGAGTTCTTCGCCGCGAACATGACCATCGAAATGGACGACACCGACAAGCTCAAGGTCTTGTTGAATGACGCCAAGCTCTTCGGCATCGACTTCGAGCCGCCCAATGTCAACCTCGGTGTGCACCGTTTCGAGCCCATCATGCCGGGCGACGGCGTGTTCCCGAACTGGGCGGCGCCGGGCACGCCCGGCGGCCGGCCCAAGCGCATCAACTACGGCCTGGGCGCCATCAAGGGCACGGGCAAGGGCGCGATCGACTCCATCGTCGCGGTGCGCCAGAAGGACGGCCCCTTCAAGAGCTTCTACGACTTCTGCTGCCGCATCGACCGCAAGGCCTGCAACAAGCGCGTGGTGGAAGCGCTGATCAAGGCCGGCGCTTTCGACAGCCTTGAACCCGACCGCGCGCGCCTGCTGGCCAGCGTGGCCCGCGGCTACACCCATGCCGAAACCCAGGAGGCCAATGCCGACCAGGGCGGCCTGTTCGACTTTGGCGACACCCATGGCTCGTCCACCGCCGAGCCCGATCTGGTGGATGTGCCCGCCTGGAGCATCAAGGAAAAGCTGACGCTGGAGAAGACGGCCATCGGCTACTACCTCAGCGGCCACCTCTTCGACCAAAGCGGTGATGAGGTGCGGCGCATGGTCAAGCGCCGCATCGCCAACGTCGAAGACGCGGCGCTGAGCCGCGAGGTGGTGATGCTGGCCGGCATCGTCAGCGATCTGCGCGTGATCAACGGCAACCGCGGCCGGGTGGCGATCTTCAAGCTCGACGACAAGAGCGACATCATCGAAGCCGTGGCCAACGAGGAATTGCTCAATCTGCACAAGGAGCTGCTGGTCGACGACGAGCTCTTGATCTTGCAGGGCAAGGTGCAGATCGACCGCTTCGCTGGCGGCTACCGCTTCAATGTCCAGGCCATCTGGGATCTGGCTGCGGCGCGCACGCGATTTGGCCGTTATTTCTACGTGCCGGTCGGCGCCACCCTGCCGGACCTGAAAGAGGTGGTCAAGCAATGGCCGCCGCGCCAGGTGCAAACCGAGCAGGGCGTGACGCTGCAAGGCCTGAAGATCCAGACCCACCACTTCTTGCAAGGCGAGCACGAGGGTGCCGAGTTCCGGCTGGAGCTGGGCGAAGACAGCCGCTTCTGGCCCTGCGACGAGGCTTTGGCGCGCCTGAGCCAGTTCGGTGGCCCGGTCAAGGGTCAGGCCAAGCCCTTGCCGCAAGCACAAATCATTTACGACGCCGGTTGACGGTGATTCTTGCAGGCGCATGACGCGGGCCGCCGCCGGCCTGCTCTGTGGCGGCTGGGCTGCAGGCCGTGGTGTTTTGCCCGCTTCTCGGGGCTTTGTGGGGGCTGGAATTCAGCGATGATGTGACGCAATTCACACCATGGCTGCGTCCAACTTGTCCTCCCCCCGCACCGGTCTCATCCTCACAGGCGGCGGCGCCCGAGCCGCCTACCAGGTGGGGGTGCTGGCGGCCATTGCCCAGCTGCGCCGTGACGCCGGCCTGGGCGGCCCGCAGACCTCGACCCCGTTTCCGGTGGTGGCCGGCACCTCGGCCGGCGCCATCAATGCCGCCACCCTGGCCTGCAATGCCGATGATTTCGATGCGGCGGTCGATGGCCTGGTGCACCTCTGGCAAAACCTCCATGTCGACCAGATCTACGCCGCCGATGCGTTTGGCGTGATCCGCACCGGCGCGCGCTGGATGACCATGATGAGCCTGGGCTGGGCCGTGGCCCGCTGGCGCCGCACCCGGCCCAACAGCCTGCTCGACAACTCGCCCCTGGGCCGCTTGCTGCACCGCTGGATCCGCATGGATCGGCTCGATGCCATGCTGGCAGCCGGCCATATGCAGGCTCTGGCCATCAGTGGTTCGAGCTACACCTCGGGCCAGCATGTCACCTTCTACCAAACCCATCTGCCCTTCGAGCCCTGGCTGCGTTCGCAGCGCATCGCCGTGCGGGCCAAGCTCAGCATCGACCATCTGATGGCCTCCTCGGCCATTCCTTTCATCTTCCCGGCCCAGCAATTGGATCTGGACGGCGAGCTCGAGTGGTTCGGCGATGGCTCCATGCGCCAAAGCGCGCCGATCTCGCCGGCCGTGCATCTGGGCGCGGACCGGGTGCTGGTGATCGGCGCCGGTCGCATGCACGAGCCCCCGGGCCGGCGCCAGACCCTGGTCAGCGGCCACCCGAGCATGGCGCAGATCGCCGGCCATGCCTTGTCCAACATCTTTCTCGATGCGCTGGCGGTCGATGTCGAGCGCCTGCAACGCATCAACAACACCTTGTCCCTGCTGCCGCCGGATGCGCGCCAGGCCACGCCGCTGCGACCCATCGATGTGCTGGTGATCGCGCCCAGCCGCCGCCTCGATGAACTGGCGGCCGAGCACCAAGGCAGCCTGCCGCCGGCCATCAAAGGCCTGCTGCGCAGCGTCGGCGTGGCCGGCGAGGGAAAGGGGGCCAGCGGCTCGGCGCTGACCAGCTATCTGCTCTTTGAGCCCTCATTCACGGGTGAGCTGATCAACCTGGGCATGAGCGATACGCTGGCGCGCCGTGTCGAGGTGCAGAACTT
>JAIXSD010000347.1 GCA_027484885.1 Rubrivivax sp. | reverse complement strand
GGCAGCTTGGGCAGCGTCTCGATCAGCAGCCAGCTGGGCGGCAGCGGCGGAGATGGGGGCGATGGCGGCGGTATCTGGCTGCTGTCCGACCAGACCTTGAGCACCGCAGGACACCTGGCCGTGGGCCTGCTGGCCCAGAGCGTGGGCGGCGGCGGCGGCGTGGGGGCTGCGGCCACCTCGTCCAGCGAGGGCAGCGCCTTCAGCGGCAGCGTGAACTTGGGCGGCAGCGGCGGCAAAGGCGGCGCAGGCGGCACGGTGGAGCTGGTGCTGGGTCAGCGTGTCAGCACATCCGGCAACCTGGCGCATGCGGCGGTGGCCCAGAGCATTGGCGGCGGTGGCGGTCTCAACCTCAGCCGGGCCAGCGGCACCGTCCTGGGGAACAGTCAGGCCAAGGCGGGCGCTCGCGTGCTGCTGTCCAGCAGCGCTGCAGTGGAGACCAGCGGCACGGGGGCCGCGGGCCTGGTGGCCCAGAGCATCGGCGGCGGCGGCGGCCTGTCGACCTCCTTCGGATCGGCCACCCTGGGTGGTGCGCCAGGCTTTGCCAACGGCGGCGTGGTGCGCCTATGCAATGGGCTGGACAGCGCCGGTCAGTGCAGCGGCGATGTCGCGCTGACGGGCAGCGTCCGCACCCGTGGCGCCCTGGGCCACGCCCTGGTAGCACAGAGCATTGGCGGCGGCGGCGGGATGGTGCTCAGCCCGGAGAACCCGCTGCAGACCAGCTTGCGCGGCAGCGGTGCCATCGGCAGCGACGTGACCGTCTGGACCGCCCAGGCCATCAGCACACAAGGCCATGGGGCCGCCGGCCTGGTGGCACAGAGCATCGGGGCCGGCGGCGGCCTGGTCGGTGACCACTACTGGGGCGCAGGCACTGTCACCCACAAGCTGACCGCGGCCAGCAGCACGAACCTGTCCACCGGTGCGGCGGTCAGCGTGGATGCATCCAAAGGCTCGCAGGCCTGGAGCACCAGCGGCATGAACGCGCCCGTACTCGTGGCGCAAAGCATTGGCGGTGGGGGCGGCTACTTTGCCCACACCAACCTGACTCAGGCCAGCCGGGTGGACCTGAGCTTCCAGCTCGGCAGCACCGACGGCAGCAGTGACGGCGGCACCGCCCGGGTGAATCTGGGCTCGCGAGCCATCAGCACCGGCGACGCAGGCAGCCTGGGTGTGCTGGCGCAAAGCGTGGCGGGCGGCGGCGGTGTGTTTTCCTGGGTGGCGCCGACGGTGGCGGCGCCCGGCAGCGCGGCCAGCACCAACGCCACCCTGAGCGGCCAACTGGGACAGACCGGCAGTGGCAGCCGTGCGTTTGACGCCAGCGTCAGCGGCAGCCCTGCGATCAGCACCAGCGGCCTGCACTCGGCGGGCCTGGTGGTGCAGAGCGTGTCCAATGGCGGCGGCGTGGCCCTGGCGGCGGGACGTTTGGGCCAGGGCTTCAGCGGCACCATGAACCTGGGCTCGACGGCCACTGGCAAGAACGATTGGAAGTTCAGCGGCCTCGTGACGGCCCAACTGGACGGCGGCAGCATCAGCACCCGGGGCGATATGGCGCCGGCCTTGGTGGCCCAGACGGTCAGCGGCGGTGGCGGTTTGAGCCTGGCGCTGGCCAGCGACGCCAAGCTGGGCGGCCGGCCCGGCAGCCCCGCCTACCCGGGCGAGGATCAGCGGTCCAAGCCGGCCGTGCTCGTGAACAACCGCGCAGCCATCAGCACCACAGGGGCCGGCTCGATCGGCATCGTCGCGCAGAGCGTGGGCAATGGCGGCGGCCTGGCCTATGCCTACAACAGCGCCACACTCGGCGCGGGCGGCAGCGGCGGCCATGGCGGCACGGTGGAGGTCAACAGCTACGCCCCCATCCGCACCTCGGGTGTGAACGCCTACGGCATCCTGGCCCAGAGCGTGGGCGGCGGTGGCGGCGCCGTGATCGGCGTGGGCAATGCCCTGAACGTGACCTACAACAAGGGCAGTGGCGACGCCGGGGCTGTGACCGTCAATGTGTTTGCGGACATCAGCACCAGCGGAAATGGCGCTCACGCCATCGTGGCGCAGTCGATCGCCGGCGGCGGCGGCATCGTCGCCAGCGGAACTCAGACCACCACCTACAAAGGCGGCTCCGGCAAGAGCGGCGATGTGAAGGTGAACTACGCCGCCGGTGTGAAGGTGACGGCCTCAGGCCGAGACGCACATGCCTTATGGGGCTCATCCTCGACCGACCCGGTTGTCAATGTCGGCGAGGGTGCAAGCTTGGTGGGTGGCAGCGGCGCCGCCGCCATGTACTTCGAGGGGCCCATCAATGAGTTGCACAACCGGGGCCACGTGGGCAGCGCCGACGGGCACGCCGGTCGCGCCTTGCAGACCACCGGAGGCGACATCACCGTCCACAACCACGGGACCCTGCTCGGTGACCTGCACCTCACCGAGGGCGCGCGCAACGAGGTGCACAACCACAGTGGTGGCCAGATGCAGCACGGTGGCACCCTCAATCTGGGTGGCAGCGGCACGCTGCACAACGAGGGCACGATCATGCACGGCGGTGAGACCGGTGCTGCCACGCGCATCAACGGTCATCTGATTCAAGGGGAAGGCGGCACGCTGGCGCTGCGCATGGACCATGCCAGCGGGGTGGCCGATCAGTTGCACGTCACAGGCAACGCCACCCTCAAGGGCCGCCTGAAGCCGGTGCTGCAGACCGCTCACATGATCGCGCCGGGCACGCACTCGCTGGGCACGATCTTCAGCGCGGGCGGGGGCCTGGACGCCAGCGCCTTGTCCGTGAGCGACACGGCCATTCTGGACTTCCGCCTGCACCCCCAGGACGGCAAGCTCGGGTTCAGCATGCATGCCGACTTCAGCCCCGAGGGCATGAACGAGGACGTGCAGCGTCTCGGTGACCTGCTGGCCACCGCGCAATCGGAATCACGCGACAACTACCGTGACCTGACGGCTCGCCTGGTGACCCTGTCGACGCCCCAGGCGCTGCACCAGGTGTACTGGGACCTGAGCGGCGCCGGTGCCACCACGGTGGCGACGGTAGGCACCCGTTTGAGCACCCTGTTCGGGCGCCTGCTGACGGACCGCCTGGGCGCCCTGCCCGCCTCGCCCTCATCGGGTCAGCAGGCTCAGCATGCCTGGGTGCAGGCGCTGGGCGAGCGCCACAAGGCCAACTACGACGGTGCGGGCACATCCGATGTCGAGGCCCAGCTGGGCGGCCTGGCCTTCGGGCTTGAGACCTCGCTCGACGCCGACACGATGGTGGGCGCTGCGCTGTCAAGCAACCGCTCCAACCTGAAGATGTCCCACGGCTACGAGGCGCGCGGGCCTGGCGTTCAGCTGGGCGCCTATGCGGTGCGCCAGGCAGACAGCCGCTGGGGCCGCGTGTATCTGACGGGCTCGCTGACGCACTCACGCCAAACGCTGGATACCGAGCGTCGCTTTGAACTGAGCGGCGCACACCATCTGGCCCAGATGCGCACCGAGGCTTGGGGTGCACGGATCGAGACAGGCCTGCGCATCAACCCGCCCGGATGGCGCATCGCCCCCTTTGCAGCCTTGCAGCTGCAGCACTTCACGATCCAGGCGCATGACGAAGAGGCCTCGGCCCAGCCTCACCTGGCACTGAGCTACCAACGTAGCGCGTTCACCCAGGTGCGCAGCGAGTTGGGCGCCGCGGTAGAGGGCCGCATGATGCTGCCAAGCGGCGCCTCGCTCCAGCTGAAGGGACGGCTGGGATGGGCCCACGAGGCCTGGAGCGAGCACCGCATGTTTGCCGCTTTCAAGACCCTCAACGCACGTCCTTTCAGCGTCGCCGGCCTGATGCCCACACCCGATCTGGCGATCCTGTCCGGCCAGGCCGAACTGCGCTTGAGCCCCTCACTGGCTGTGGAGTTCAATCTGCAAGCGGAGTACGGCCGAGACACCCGCACGCAGGCAGGCGGTGTCGCGCTGCGCTACAGCTGGTAAGCAACAAGCCCCTGCGTGCCAAAGCCCCGCAGGGGCCAGCAGCCGACGGAGATTCGCCGCAAAGGCGAACGCTCCCGGCCTGCTCTCAACCAGGCCCCTGGAGCGCGAGCTTGCTGAGGGCAGCACGCTGAAGCAGCTGGGCCTTCACGCCACCGGTTTCAAGGCTCTGGGTTTGAACCTGGAAGCATCGGCAAGCACCGGCCCCAGATCGGCCGTGTTTTGAGCTGCAGCGCGCAGCTTCTCCTGGGCTGGGTCAAGGCCGCGCGCCCGAGCGCCACGCAGCATTGGCGGAAGTTGGCGGCCTGCCTTGACGGCGACCCCGCTGACGCCAAGAAAAAACGGCCTGCTTTCACAAGCAGGCCGTCTTTCATGGGG
>JAIXSD010000479.1 GCA_027484885.1 Rubrivivax sp. | reverse complement strand
GGCCGATTGGGCCTTGAGCCGCCAGGCCCAGGCCGACCAGGCACGCCCGGCGGAGGCCGCCGAGGCCCGCCGCCGCGCCGCCGCCATGCACCGGGCGGCGGAGCTGGCCGCGGGCGTGATGGCGCGCCCGGCACGGCCTGCCTCAGCGGCGCCCTGACTGGGCGGCCCCGGGCGCCCAGCGCCGCTGCGCAGGCGCTTCAAACAGGGCGGGCCCGTGCCCAGCCGCAGCGCAGGCCGAGCACGATGCCGCCCAGCATGCTGGCGCCAAACACCCAGCCCGACAGCGCGCCGGCCATGGTGCCGGACAGCAAATTGCCCACCGTGCAGCCGAGGCCGGTCATGGCCCCCCAGCCCAGCAGCGTGCCGCCGAGCAGGCCGCGGCTGATATCACTGCGCCCGGGCCAGCGCGGCCTGAACTGCCCGGCCAGCAAGGCGGCCCACCAGGCGCCCAAGACCAGGCCCAGGACCAACCAGCTGTTGGGCGCATGCACCAAGCTGCTGGCCAAGGGCGCTGTGCAACCGCGCAGTTGATCCAGGCCCTCCAGGCGCTCCGGCGCGAGCTGCCAGGGCGCGGCCAGCTCGCGCACACCGCTGCCCAGCGCGGCCGTCACCCCCAGCGGGCGCAGGCGCAGCAGCACCAGGGTGGACAGCCAGGCCACCCCCAGCCCGCCCACCCAAAAAGGCCAGCGCTCGACGGTGAAGATCCAGCGCAGCGCCTGGCCGAAATGCTCGGGCGGCGCGCTGGTGGCGGCCTGGCTGTGTGTGGGCCGCGGTCGGCGCGTCCACCAGGCCGCCAGGCCGGCCAGCAGCAGCAGGCTCAAGCCTGCCGATCCGGCATGGCCCAGCCACTGCGGCAGCCACCAGGCGCGGCCCTCGGCGATGCTCAGGCTGTAGAGCGGGTTCCAGCTGTGCAGGCCGAGCCCGAAACCGAAGGCGCTGCCGATCAAGGCAAAGGGCGCCGTGGGCGAGCCCTCACCGAGCCGGTACCAATGGGCGCTGATGCAGGAGCCCGAGATCACCATGCCCAGGCCGAACACCAGGCCGGCCAGGCCCAGCGCCCAGCTGACCGGGCCGATGTGGGCCTCGGCCGGGAGCCGTCCGCCTGCAGGGTTGGGCACCCAGCCTGCGTAGACCAGGTGCATGCCGGTCGTTCCCAGCCCCAAGGCCAGCAAGATCGCCAGCAGGCCGCGCGCATCGGGCCCCTGCGGGCCGGGGTCGAAATAGTCGCGGATGTGGCAGTAGAAACAAAAGCGCGAACGTTGCAGCACCAGGCCCAGGGCGGCGCCGGCCGACAAGGCAAACATCAGCGTGCGACCGCCGCCTTGGCCGTTCAGCCAGAGCAGCATGCCCAAGAAAAGAGCGGCCACCAGGGCCGCTCCCGCCAGCCGCAGCAGCGGCCTGGCCTTCCAGTTCGACGGGTTCACGATGGCCGCGCGTGACGCTCAGGTGCCCGTCCAGACGGTGCCGGTCGGGTTCTCCACCGGCACGCCGACTGCGTTGCCGTACTCGGTCCAGGAGCCGTCGTAGTTGCGCACCTTGTAGCCCAGCAGCTTGCTCAGCGCGAACCAGGTGTGGCTGGAGCGTTCGCCGATCCGGCAGTAGGTGATGATGGGCTTGCTGCCATCGATGCCCACGCTGGCGTACAAGGCCTTGAGTTCGGGCAGCGATTTGAAGGTGCCATCGGCATTGACCGCCCGGCTCCAGGGCACGTTCACCGCGCCCGGAATGTGGCCGGCGCGAACCGCCAGCTCGGCCACGCCGGCGGGGGCGATCACCTTGCCGCTGTACTCATCGGCCGAACGGATGTCGACCAGCTTGCTGTCGAGCTTGCCCTCGGCCGCAGCCACGGCGTCGATCAGGCGCGCCCGCAGGGCGGTGTTGACCGCGGTCACCTTGTAGCCGCTGGCCGCGGGGTCGGGCACCCGGTTGTCCAGGGGGCGGTTCTCGGCTTCCCATTTCTTGCGGCCACCGTCGAGCAGCTTGACGTTCTTGACGCCATAGATGTCGAACACCCAGGCAGCCCAGGCGGCGAACCAGTTGTTGTTGTCGCCGTAGAGCACCACGGTGCTGTCCTGCGTCACGCCGGCGCTGGAGAGCAGCTTCTCGAACGCATCTTTGCTGACGATGTCGCGGCGCACGCGATCGTTCAGATCCTGGTGCCAGGAGAAGTTCACTGCGCCCGGGATATGGCCTTTTTCGTACAGGCCCGGGTTGACGCTGACCTCGATCACGCGAACCTTGGCATTGCGCAGATTTTTGTCGAGCCAGTCGCTGCTGACCAAGGGGCCACTGCCGTCCTGCGCGGTCTGTGCCCAGCCCGAGCCTGCCGCCATCAGGCTCAGCATGCCGCCAACGATCAGGCGACGCAAAGGAGAGGTAAGCGAAGTCATCGAAGTTCCTCAGAGACGTTGGGGAAAATCAGTCTAGGAGGGCGCTCTCAGCGCTCGAACGAACAGAGTTGCATATCCATATGCGCTGCCTTCAAGCCCGGCCCTGGCGACTGGAGTCGGCACGAAGCAGCCCTTGGGTTGCTTGTTGATCGGGCCGACTGGGCGCTCTGCTCCGTTCATGTCCCCCGGCGCCCGACTTCGTCGGGCGCCTCCTCCTTTACTTCACTTCGCAGAGCACCCAGCCGTCCCGATCCAGCAAGGCCTTGCTCCTTCGACGAAAACGCCGAGCGGCCGGCACTGACAAGGGGTGTCGGGTGAGTGCTGAAGCGAAGTAAAGGAGGAGGCCTGCGCGCAGCGCGGGCCGGGGGACATGAGCGGAAGCACTCGCCCGGCGCCCCTTGTCACAAGCCCGACCTTCAAAGGCTGCAATGTGCCGCGTCCCGTCAGCGGCACCATGAAAAAAGGGCATGGCCTTGCGGCCATGCCCGGTTCAGACGCCTTGAACTGCTTACTTGCTGGCGCGGAACTCGCCGAACTCTTTCAGCTGTTCGGCCACGGCGCTCGGGTCGCCGACCACGATCAGGCTTTGCGATTCGGGCGAGAAGTATTTCTTGCCGATCTCGCGGACCTGCTCGGCCGTGACCTTCTGGATCAGCGGCACATACTCGCCCAGGTATTCAGCCGGGCGACCGACCAGCCAGTTGTTGGCCAGGGTCTGGGCCACCGCGCCCTGCAGCTGGGTGGTCAGCAGGTAGGTGCCGGCCACATAGCGCTTGCTCATATCCATCTCGTCCGCGGGCACCAGCTCGCTGCCGATGCGGCGGTACTCCTTGATGAACTCCTGCAGCGCAGCGCCGGTCACTTCGTTGCGCACGTCGGCGCCGCCGGTGATGGCCCCGCCGACGCGGAAGGAGCGGCCGCCGGCACTGGCGCCGTAGGTGTAGCCCTTTTCCTCACGCAGGTTCTGGTTCACACGGCTGGAGAAGCCGCTGCCCAGGATGGTGCTGGTCAGGCGCAGCGGCACCTGCTCGGCGCTGGTGGCGGCGATGCCGGGGCGGCCCAGGCGGACCGTGCTCTGCACGCTGCCGGGGCGCTCCAGCAGCAGGCGCTGCGGTGTGGCGCTGGTGGGCGACGCCGCGATCTCGGCCGGCGCCGGGCCCTGGGCTTGCCAGTCACCAAAGGCCGCTTGGGCCTGCTTCAGCGCCTCGGCTGCGCTGATCTGGCCGGTGATGACCAGCAGGGCGCGATCGGGGCGGAAGCGCCGCGCATGTTCGGCGCGCAGGGCTTCGGCCGTGGCTGCGTTGATGCTTTCTGCGGTTTCCTGGCTGCGGCCGTAGGGGTGATCGCCGTAGATGGCCTGGCTCAGCGCCTTCTCGGCGCGGAAGCCGGGCTGGGCGCTCGCCACCTTCAGGGCTTGCAGGGCATTGGCCTTGGCCAGCGCCACTTCGCCCTCGGGGAAGGCGGGCTGGCGGGCCACCTCGGCCAGCAGACGCAGCATGTCGCTGGCGTGCGATTTCAGCGCATAGGCATTGAGGGTGATGCCGTCATTCGAGGCGCCGGCACCGACACCGCCGCCCATGCCTTGGGCGGCCTCGGCGATGGCGCGCGAGTCGCGCTTGGTCGTGCCTTCATTGAGCAGGCCGGCCAGCAGCTTGGCACGGCCCGGGGCATCGGCGGCATCGGCGCCGTAACCGGCACCGCGCAGGGCCAGCACGAAGTCCACGCGCGGCAGGCCCTGGCGCGGCAGCACCCAGACTTCCAGGCCATTGGCCAGGGTCTTCTTGCTGATGTGGGGCACGGGGATGGGCTTGTCCTGGCCGTACTTGGGCAGGTCGGCCGGCATCTTGACGGCTTCGGCGGCGCTGGCGGCCAGGGGCGCGGCGGCCAGCAGGGCGGCGAGCAGGACGGTGTTGAGCTTGAGGGCTTTCATGGGCTTGGACTCCGTTCTCGCGATCAAGGTTGGGCGGCGCTGGCAGCTGCAGCGGCCGGGGCGGCCAGCATGGCGGCGGGCTTGCGGTCGATCACCGAGCGGTTGGCCGCGGTCAGGTAGGTCTTGGCTGCGCGTTGCACATCGGCGGACTTGACGCCCTCGATCCAGCCCGGGATCTTGTTGACCACCTGGGCATCGCCCCACAGGGTCTGCAGCTTGGCCAGGGTATCGGCGCGGCTCAGGAAGCTCTCCAGGCCGTTGTACCAGTCGGCCAGCAGCCGGGTCTTGACGCGTTTGAGCGTGGCCTCATCGACGCCGTCCTTGACCACCTTGGCGATCTCCTCATCCATGGCGCTCAGCAAGGCATCGGCGCTGCTGTCCGGCTTGTAGAGGGCGAAGACGGTGAAGATGGTCGGGCCGTCGTATTCCCAGATGCTGGTCAGGCCGTACAGCGATTCCAGGTTCAGCGCCAGCTCGCGGCCCTTGACCAGGCTTTGGTAGAAGCGCGAAGCGTCGCCGCCGGCCAGCAGTTCGCCGAGCACGGCCATGGCCGGCTGATCCTTGCTGCCGCGTTCCGGCATCTTCCAGGCCGCAGCAATCGCCGGCATCTGGGCCAGCTTGTCGCTCTGCACCAGGCGGCGTTCGGCGCTATTCAAGCCTTCGCTGAAATTGCTGGGCGCGGGCGTCGGGCGCTTGGGGATGGCGGCGAAATACTTCTCCGCCAGGGCGAAGGCCTTGGCCGGGGTGATGTCGCCGGCGATCGACAGCACGGCATTGTTGGGGCCGTAGTAGTCGCGGTGGAAGGCGCGCACATCGTCGAGGCTGGCGTTCTCCAGGTCCTTGAAGCTGCCATAGCCGTCGTGGTTGTTCTCCCACTTGTCGAAGGCCAGGCCGCCGATGTCGATCCACATGAAGCCGCCGTAAGGCTGGTTCTGCACATTGACGCGGATCTCTTCCTTGACCACGTCTTGCTGGTTCTTCAGCGTGGCGGGGTTGAAGTCCAGGGTCTTCATGCGGTCGGCTTCCAGCCAGAGGATGGATTCCAGGGCCGAGACCGGGGCGGTTTCGATGTAGTTGGTGAAGTCGGGGCGGGTGGAGCCGTTGTTGTTGCCACCGCCGCCGGTGATCACCTTGTCGAACACACCCTTGGGCGCGTTCGGTGTGCCCTGGAACATCAGGTGTTCAAACAGATGAGCGAAGCCAGTGCGGTTCTTGGGTTCCAGCCGCATGCCCACGTGGTAGACGACGCTGACGCCGACGGTGGGAGAGCTGTGGTCGGGCGAGACCAGCACGGTCAGGCCATTGGCCAGCTTCTTGCTGGCGACAGGCACCTGCCAGCGGTCGGCGGCTTGCGCCGCCAACGACAGGGCCAGCCCTGCGAACAGGGCGATCAGGGAATGCTTGCGCATGTGCACCTCGTTGAAATCAGGGGTTAGGTGGATGGCTGCGCTGATGGCTCAGGGCAGGGGCATGTTGAAGGTGTGGGCGAAGAAAGCCAGCATGTCGGCGCGCTCCTCGATGATCTTGGAGGTGGGCTTGCCGGCGCCATGGCCGGCTTGCGTCTCGATGCGGATCAGCTTGGGCGCCGGGCCGGTGTCGGCAGCCTGCAGGGCCGCGGCGTACTTGAAGCTGTGCGCCGGCACGACGCGGTCGTCGTGGTCGCCGGTGGTCACCATGATGGCCGGGTACTTCACGCCCGACTTGATGGTGTGCAGGGGCGAGTAGGCCAGCAGGGCCTTGAACTCCTCGGGGTTCTCGGACGAACCGTAGTCCGGCACCCAGGCCCAGCCGATGGTGAACTTGTGGAAGCGCAGCATGTCCATCACGCCCACCGCCGGCACGGCCGCGCCGAACAGCTCGGGCCGCTGGTTGACCACCGCGCCGACCAGCAGGCCGCCGTTGGAGCCGCCGTTGATCGCCAGCTTGGCCGGCTGCGTGTACTTCTGCGCCACCAGCCATTCGCCGGCAGCGATGAAGTCATCGAACACGTTCTGCTTCTTCAGCTTGGTGCCGGCTTCATGCCAGGCCGCGCCGTACTCGCCGCCGCCGCGGATGGAGGCCAGCACGTAGACGCCGCCCATCTTCATCCAGGCTGCCGAGGTGATGCCGTAGCCCGGCGTCATCGAGGCATTGAAGCCGCCGTAGCCATACAGCAGGGTCGGGTTCGTGCCGTCCAGCTTCAGGCCTTTTTTATGGGCGATGAAGATGGGGAAGCGGGTGCCGTCCTTGCTGGTGACGAACTCGCGGCGGGTTTCGAACTGCTCGGCGTCAAAGGCGGTTTGCGGGCGCTTGAACAGGCTGACCTTGTTGCTGGCCACGTCGTAGCGGTAGATGGAGCTGGGGGTGGTCAGGCTGGTGTAGCTGAAGAAGGTCTCGCGGTCCTGCACGCGGCCGCCAAAGCCGCTGGCCGTGCCCACGCCGGGCAGCTGCACCTCGCCCTGCGGCTTGCCGTCCAGGCCGTGGCGGCGCACCAGGGTGGAGGCGTCGCGCAGATAGCTCAGCAGCAGGCGGCCGCCCACGGCGGAGGCGCCGGTCATGGCATCGGGGCCCTCGGCGACCAGGGTCTTCCAGGCTTCCTTGCCCGTGCCTTGCAGATCAATGGCCACCAGGCGGCCACGCGGCGCGTCCTTGTTGGTCTTGACGATCAAATGCTGGCCGTTCACGCCCACCGCCTCGTAAGACGCGTCGAAGGCCAGGCTGATGGCCTTGGGCTCACCGCCGGCAAAGCTGCCCTTGACCAGGGGCAGCACCATCAGGCCGTTCTTGGAGCCGCCCTTCCAGACATTGATCACCAGCAGCTTGCCGTCATCGGTGACGCTGCTGTTGAAGCCCCATTCCTTTTCCTGCGGGTTGGCAGCCACCAGCACATCGGCCGATTGTGGCGTGCCCAGGCGGTGGTAGAAGAGCTTCTGGAAGTAGTTGGCGCCGGTCAGCGCCGCGCCTTCGGCCGGGGCGTCGTAGCGCGAGTAGAAGAAGCCCTTGCCGTCCGGCGTCCAGGTGGCGCTGGAGAACTTCACCCATTCGATGGCGTCGGGCAGGTCGCGGCCGGTGCTGAGGTCACGCACCTTCCAGGTCTGCCAGTCGGAGCCGGCCTTGGAGCTGCCGTAGGCCAGCAGCTTGCCATTTGGCGAGGGGGCATAACCGCTCAGCGCCACGGTGCCATCCTGGCTCAGGCTGTTGGGGTCCAGGGCGATGCTGGGCTGGTCTTTCAGCGACTTGGCGGTGTAGAGCACCGACTGCTGCTGCAGGCCGTTGTTGCGGGTCCAGAAGTAGCGGCCGCCTTCCTTGAAGGGCACGCCGAACTTCTCAAAGTTGTAGAGCTCGGTGTAGAGCTTGCGCACCGGCAGGCGCTGCGGCATGGCCGCGAGGTAGGCATCGGTGACCTGGTTCTGGGCCTTGACCCAATCCTTGGTCTGGGCGCTGTTGTCGTCTTCCAGCCAGCGGTAGGGGTCGGCCACGGTGGTGCCGTGGTAGTTGTCGGTCTGCTCGACCTTGGCGGTTGCGGGGTAGCTCGGTGTGCTCGTTTGCGCGAAGCTGGCGCTGCTGCTCAGCAGGGCCAGGCAGGCGATCACCAGCGCCTTGCTCGCGGGTAGACGGGCGGGCCGGATCTTGTTCGTCATGGCGGTCATCTCTTTCCAGAACTCAGGGCTCG
>JAIXSD010000323.1 GCA_027484885.1 Rubrivivax sp. | reverse complement strand
GGTTGCGTTTTCTGCCTATGCGCTGACCGATGATGTGCTGGTCTTCCGCAGCGGCGTGTTCACGCAGCGCTGGGTGATCGTGGCTGCCTCACGCGTGCAGACCCTGCGCTTCTCCAGCAGTGTGCTGGATCGCCGCCTGGGGCTGGTGCACTTGCAGCTCGACACCCAGGGCGGCTCCAAATTGCAGCGAGCGCTGGACATCCCTTGCCTGGAGCGTGCCCAGGCAGAGGCCCTGCATCAGCGGCTTTGGCGCCGTACCTGAGCGCTGCAGGGGCTCAGACGGCCTGTGACTCCAGGCTGCTGAGGATGGAGACCCAGGAGGGGCGTTGTGTGGCGTCCTCGGCCCGGCAGGTATCTCGCAAGGTCAGCAGGGCCGGCAGGGATGAGTAGTTCGCCTCCTCGCAGCGCGCCAGCAATTCCTCCAGCAGGCAGCCAAAGGCGCGCACCTCGACGCGTGCCACGGCCTCGCGCTGTGCGGCGCTGGCCTCTTCCGGCAAGAAAGAGGCCGCCCCAAAGTCCCCGAGATAGGCCTGGCCCTGGCCGTCGTGCAGGATGTTGTGGGCGTAGAAGTCGCCATGGCAGAGGCCGCGCGCCTGCAGCTGGGCCAGGGCCGAGGCCATGCCGCGGGCGATGCGCAGCAGGGCGCGGAGGCTGAATCGCGCATCCTCCGCGTAGACATCGCGGCTGCAGCTGGCCAGGCTGGGCGGGCCGGCCAGGCTCTGAAAAGCCGGGCTGATCAGATCGAGCACCAGGCCCTGGGCATCGCTCGGGTGGGCGCTGAGCTTGGCGCGCAGTGGGATCAGATGCGGGTGGGCGCCGGCCTGCAGTGCTGCGGCCATCTCGCTGCCCGGCAGTCCGTCGCTGGTGACCTCGCCCTTGAAGACCTTGACGGCGACCGGCTCGCCGGTGTCGATCCGCAGGGCGCGGTGGATGACGCCGGACGCACCCTCGCCGAGCTGCGCCTCCAGCCGCAGCTGCGGCCAGGGCAGGGTGGGCAGGGGCGTGTGCGCCAGCGCCGCTTGTTCCAACTCGCGGTTGAACGGGTTGCCGCCAAACGCCAGCCAGCTCAGGCGCGGCAGCTGCAAGAGCGCCTCGGGCAAAGCCTGCAACTCATTGGCCGAAACCCGGATCAGCTCCAGCGCCTGGCAATGCTGCAGCTCGGGCGGCAGCACGCGCAAGCGGTTGCCAGCCAGGGCCAGCTTTTGCAAGCGCGCGCAGCGGCCGATCTCGGCCGGCAGAACCTCGATGCAGTTGTCGGTCAGGATCAGCCAGCGCAGGCGCAAGGGCAGGGCCACGCCGCTGACGCGCTCGATGCGGTTGCTCTTGAAGCCCACCATTTCCAGCTGCGGGCAGCGGCCCAGCACCTCGGGCAGCTCGGTGAACTGGTTTTGCGAGGCGAAAAGGATGTGCAGACGCGGTAGATCGGCCAGCCAGTCGGGCAGCTGGCTCAGCGCATTGCTGGAGATATCGAGCACCTCCAAGCTGGCGGCCAAACGCTGAATCTCAGCGGGTAGCTCCTGCAGCCCGCAGCCACGCAGATCGAGGTGGCTGCAGCCTTGCAGGTCGCCCTGGCGGAGGGCATCCAGTGTTTGCAGCGATGCGGTGTTCGAGCTCATGGGCGATGTTTCCGAGTGCGAAAGGCCTGGCGAGTAATGTCTGGCGTCAGACCTAGAAAATTCCGGGCACCCTGCGATGGTGATTGGAACCTGTCTCCCCGAAGGAGCTGAAACCAGTGACCTGCGGGCTAGCAAGTCAACCGCCAGCCATAGAGTCAGGCAGGGGGATTGAGCTCGCGCCAGAGGGTGCGAATACGAGCTAGACCTGCCGGCCCGATGGAATGCATGCTTGGATGTGCAATGCCAAAGTACACACGGCGGAAGCCCTCTGCTTCATGCGCAAAGTAGCGACCATCTCGATAGTCATCGCTGACGCTCACAATTTTGTCGAGCGGCACGCCGAGTGCAGCGCGGAAGAAGCTGAAGGCACTCTCAGAAGCGCCATTGCCCAAACAGAGTACGAACCTTGTGGCACACCGAGATAGCAGGGTGTCTATCGCAGGAAAGAACTGCTGCTGGAACAACTGATCCATCTTGGGTAAGTGATGGTTTGCGAGAAAGCTCTTGAGTGCAGCGGCACTCGGCGTCTGTAGCCAAATGGCGTTCAAAGCAAGCGTTTCACGCAGGTCAACTTCCAGTTCATTGGCGATCAGCTCTACTGTCTTCTGGTGTCGTTGCTGGCGGACCTTGCCGTTTGCCGCGAGGCTGGCACTGCATGGGCCGCAAGTCTGGTAGTGTGAGAAAAACGGCTCGTGCCAACACACATCCAAATAGCCGCTAAAGCGTCGCTTTGCGCTTTGCCGGTACCGAGCCAGGTTTTCTCTTATCGATGGTAAGTCGCTACCCCCAGGGTTGAGGCCAATAACGGCAAAACCGTTGGAATCGCTGAGGGCATCCAAGCTGCCGAAGTAGACTTCGCCCGGAAGGTCTAGAAGGCTTGCGCAATGGAGCTCAACCAGTGCTTGCAGTTCGTCAAATGTCATGTGTCACGCGCTCAAACTGTGATGCTGAGTGCTGATCGTTCGGAAGAGATGAAAAAAAGCCTCACACGCTAATGCATGTGAGGCTTTGATGTGGCTCCTCGACCTGGGCTCGAACCAGGGACCTACGGATTAACAGTCCGGCGCTCTACCGACTGAGCTATCGAGGAATTGTCTTTTCGGTACTTCTAGATTTTGTGTTGCAGCAGGCAATCCGAACCGCTGCAACGCTGAATTTCTGGCTCCTCGACCTGGGCTCGAACCAGGGACCTACGGATTAACAGTCCGGCGCTCTACCGACTGAGCTATCGAGGAACAGAGCCTCGCATTATAGGATGAATTTTGCGAGGTTTACAAGTGGATTTCCAAACTTGTTCGGAAAGTTCTTGGCGCCAGGGGGTAGAGGTAGACATGGTCGAACTGGAAGGGCGATTCTTTCCAGGCGCGCTTGTTGGCGATGTTGTCCACACCGACGCGCCAGATCAGCAGCTGGCGGCCCCAGCTCTGCTCGTAGCGCGCGCCGGCATCGAAGCGGGTCCAGCCGGGGATGCTGAGGCTGTTGTCGCGCAGCACGGCGCGCGGGCCCTCGAACACCAGGCCGGCGTTCAGCTGCAGGCCGGCCAGCGCGGGCATGTCCTGGCGCACCTGCAGGCGCAGATTGTTCTCGGCCACGTTGACGGGCTTGAGGCCGTTGATGCTGGCCATGCTGCTGTCGGCACGGCGGGCCTTGAGCTTCATGGCGCTGGCCAGCAGGCCGCCGCCGCTCCACTTCAAGTCAGCCTGGGCTTCCAGGCCCTGGTGGCGTGCGATGCCGTCGGCGCGACGCACGCAGCTGCCGGGCGTGCTGTCGCTGCACTCGCCGATGTCTTCCCAGACCGGGCGGCTGATCTGGAAGGCATTGATCGACCAGTCCACCGCCTTGCTGCCGGCCTTGAGGCCGATCTCGCTCTGGCGGCTCTTGAGCGCCGGCAGGGCGCGGCCGGCCGCGTCGCCGTAGCGCTTGCGGTTGGGCGTGACTTCGCTTTCCACGCCTTCGCCCCAGCTGGCATAGGCCATCAGCTGCGGGTTGATGGCATAGCTCAGACCCAGCCAGGGCGTGCTCAGGCTTTGGCTGTAATCGGTCGGGCGTGAGCCGTTGGTGCGCACGCTGCTGCGGTTCAGCTGGGTGTGGCGCAGGCCAGCCCAGGCTTGCAGCTCAGCGCTCAACTGAACCGTGTCGCGCAGCGAGAACTCGCGGCTGCGCTCGTCGCGCAAGGTGTTCTGGTCGTTCAGTGCGGGGTTGGCCGGGTTGACGGCGCTGCCGTCGATGCGGCCGGGGCCCACGCCGTTGTAGGCCTGGGCCTGGGCGCGGCTCTTGTAGTGGCTGATCAGGAAGCTGGTGCTCAGCTGATGGCGCAGCGGGCCGGTGTCGAAGCGGCCGCTCAGGCTCAGGTCCAGGGCTTCGCTGTTGCGGCGTTCGTTCTCGCTGCGGAAGTCGAACATGTCGTACGTGCCGTCGCTGCAGTAGCGGTCGTAATTGCCTTCCTTGTCGCAGCCGTAGGCGTAAGCCAGGCGGTCGTCGGTCTTGAGGCGCTGCACGGCCAGATGGGCTTGGGCGCTCCAGTCGGCGTTCAAGCGCTGCTGCAGGCGCAGCGAGGCATGCTGGTTGTCAAACTCGACGGGCAGGGTCCAGGTCTGGTTGTTCAGATTGGTGCGCGGATCAAAAGCCTTGGCGTCGGGCAGCTTGTTGCCCAGCAGGCTCATGCCGGGCTGGCTGGGCTGGCTCTGGCGGTTCAGTTCGAACTCAGCCTCGATCAAGGTGCCCGGCTGCAGGCGCCACTCGCCGGCCACGGCCAGCAGCTGGCTGCTGCCCGTGGCATCACGCAGCTGCGGGTGCAGATCAGCCGCGGCCGCATTGACGCGCAGGCCGAACTCGCCGCCGGCGCCGAAGCGCTGGCTCCAGTCGATGGCGGCCTCAAACGTGCCGCGCTCGCTGAAGCCGCCGCTGAGGATGGTCTGTGCTTGCGCGGTCGGGCGCTTGACCACCAGGTTCACCAGGCCGCCGGGCGAGCTGGTGCCGGCCTGAATGCCGCTGCTGCCCTTGAGCACTTCGATGCTGCTCTTGTTGCCCAGGTTCAGCGCGGTCTCGCCGTTGATGGGCAGGCCGTCGCGGCGGTAGTTGAAGCGGTTGTCCAGGTCGTAGCCGCGGATCTTCAGGTAGGAGACGTAGCCGGTGGCGTTGTAGGCATCACCGAGGCTGGCGTCCAGGGCGGTCAGGCCCGAGAGGGCCGAGATGCCGGCGTCCAGCAAGCGCTCCTGGCTGATCAGGCTGATCTGCAGCGGCAGCTTGGCCACCGGGGTGTCGCCAAAGCCACCCACCTGGGCGGGCATCTCGGCCGTGCGGCCGCTGACCGAGACGGCGGGCAGGCTTTGCGCCTGGGCGATGCCGCTGCCGAGCAGCAGGGCCAGGGCGGATGAAACAAGGCTCGGGCGCAGGGCCGGAGCAGGGCGGGACGGTTGGTGTGTGGGCATCGGGAACTGCAGTGAAGTCAAGGGACGACAGACACGCTGCAGGGCGGCAAGCCAGGGCGCCGCGGCGGGCCACAGCGTGGGTGCTGCGAGCCGACGGGCTGTGCCTCAGATGCTTCCCTGCGCGAGGATTAACTCGTGCCGATCCGGGGATCGGCATGCCAGCCGGAGCCAGCGATCAGGTTCAAAGGGACTTTCTCAGCCGGCTTTCTATTCAGAAAGCCAGCACCCCCAGCGAAGCGCGGATTCTACCGTCGCCCTTGATTTGCGGTCTTTCCCGGGCTTGCTCTGGCTGCAGGCCGCGTGGACACTCGGACCATGACGCTCCGCCCGGCGCCCAGCCCTTCGTCCCCTCACACGCCCGAGCCGCTTGCGCCGGCGGTGCTGCAGCCTGCCGATGCACAGGCCGATCCGGCCTGGCTGCAGGCCCTCGATGAGCTGATCCTGGAAGAGCGGCAGGACGAGGCGCTGGACTGCCTGCACCAATGGCTGGCGCGGCCCGAGCTGACACCCGATTTGCTGCTGCGCCTGCAAGCCCGCGAGCTGCGCCTGCAGCTGCTCAACGGCTGCAGCCCGGCCGCGGCCGAGCAGGCCTATGCCTTGCTGGAACATGCCCAGGCTCAGGGCTCGCTGCGCGTGCAGGCCGATGTGCTCTGCAGCCTGGCCCTGGTGCAAAGCGCCACCCGCCTGACCGCTGCCGCCATGCAGGCGGTGGGCCAGGCCGATGCGCTGTACGAGAGCATCGGCGACTCGCGCTCGCGCCAGCTGGCCCGCCTGCTGCTGGC
>JAIXSD010000482.1 GCA_027484885.1 Rubrivivax sp. | reverse complement strand
CGAGGGGCGCAGGGCGGTGCCGCCCTCGGCCACATCGCGCAGGGCTTGCACCAGGGTGTCGGTGCTGATGGCCTTGAGCAGGAAACCGCGGGCGCCGGCGCGCACGGCCTCGTCGAACACAGCCGCATCGTCAAACGTGGTCAGCAGCACCACGGGGATGTTGAGCGCGCGCGCGGCCAGGGCGCGGATCAGGCCCAGGCCGTCCAGGCGCGGCATGCGCATGTCGGAGAGGATCAGGTCCGGCGGCTCGCCGCCCAGGCGGGTGATCTGTTCCAGCGCGTCGGCGCCGTCGTTGGCTTCGCCGACGATCTGGATGTCCTCATGCAGGGCCAGCAGGCCTTTGAGGCCGTCGCGCACCAGCTGCTGGTCTTCCACCAGCAGCAGGCGGATGCCGCGTGAGCGTGCCGCGTCGGCGGCGCTGCTGGGTTTGAAGTGGGGGAGGTTGTGGATGGGGTTGTTCATGCTGTCCTTGGACACCGCAATTCAATTCGGAAACCGGGCTGGCTGCGCTGCACGTCCATGCGCCCGCCCAACTCGCTCATGCGCTCGGCCATGCCTTGCAGGCCATTGCCCGGCTTGAGGTGGCTGGCACCCAGGCCGTTGTCGTCAATGCTGACGCGGACTTCCCCTTGTGGCAAGACGTCCGTGCCAAGGCTCGTGTCGTGGGACTCGATGGCCACTTCGATGCTCACCCGCGAGGCGCGGGCGTGACGAACACTGTTGGTCACCGCCTCCTGAACGCAGCGCAGCAAGGCATGGGCCACACGCGGGCTCAGGTCGCGGGCGCTGGGAGCGATGCTCAATTCGATGTGGGTGCTGGCGATGCCGTCGACCAGGGCTTGCAAGGCGGTGCTGAGGTCGATGCGCTGCGAGCTGCGCTGCTGGCTGACAGCCTGGCGCACATCGGCCAGCAGATTGGCCGCACTCTGCCGCGCCTTGTCCACGGCCAGGGCGGCGCCCTCGCCATCGGCGCGCTGCAGCAGGGCGCTGCTCAGCTGCAGCTGCAGGTTCAGCGCGGTCAGGTGGTGGCCGACCACATCGTGCAGCTCGCGGGCCATCAGGGTGCGCTCGTTGTAGCGCAGCTGCTCGGCCTGCAGCTGCTCGGCGCTCAGGCGCTCGGCCAGCATGGCTTGCAGCCAGCGGCGCTTTTCGGATTCAGCCGCGGCCATGCGGCCCAGACCGAAGGCCATGCCGTGCAGGGCCACCATGGCCATCAAGAGGCCCATATTGTCCAGCCAGTTGGGCACGCCGCTGCTGCCCGGCGTCACCACCTCGGCCAGGGGCAGCAGCCAGTTCATGGCCAGGTTGATGGCGATCTGGGCCAGGGCGAACAAAAAAGCGGTGCGGGCGCGCAGCAGCACGGCGGCCAGGGCGGTGACCAGAAAGGGCAGGCCCGGCGTCACGGCAACGGCCAGCAGATCGATCATCACCAGACGCAGCAGGGCATTAGGCGGCGGCTGGTCGGCGCGGCCTTCGCGGGCCAGGCGCCAGTAGCCCCAGGCGAACAGCAGCACCAGGCTGAAGCAGCCGATCAGGAGGATGGGGTCGTTGCTGCTGCCGCCCCAGCGCAGGTAGAGGGCGGGCACGGCGCCGTCGTAGGCGTCGGTGCGGTAGCCCAGCAGGCCGGCGATGGCCGCGGCCAGCTCCAGCAGGCAGATCGACAAGGCGGCCACCCGCAGCACCACATTGGGTTGCGCCACGCGGGCCAGGATGCGGTCCAGTTGCTGGTCCAGCAAGCGCAGCGGAGAGGGTTTCAGCGGAGTCTGCAAGGGGGCACTTTGTTCAGCGAGTTGGCAGGGTGCCACAGCGGTGTCGCTTCTGGCATGTGTGTTTGGTCATGCCGCCGCCCCCGGGCACCGAAGCAGGGGGCGGGAGGGGCGCTTCAGCCCGCGGCTGGCGTGGCGATGGCCTCGGCAATCACGCCGCCGCCCAGGCAGACCTCGCCGTCGTAAAGCACCAGGCTCTGGCCCGGGGTGACGGCCCATTGCGGCTGGGCAAAGTCCACGCGGCAGTGGCCGGCGGCCGGCGTGTCGGGGTGAAAGGCGCAGGCGGCGTCGGCCTGGCGGTAGCGGGTCTTGGCGCCGAAGCCGCCAAAGGCGGGCTGTGTGTCGGTCCAGGACAGGTCGTCGGCGACCAGGGCCTGGCTCAGCAGCAGGGGGTGCTGGTGGCCTTGCACGACGATCAAGGTGTTCTTCTCCATGTCCTTGCGCGCCACGAACCAGGGCTCATGCTCGCCACCGCCGCGCGGCGTCCCTTTTTCTTTCACGCCGCCAATGCCCAGGCCCTGGCGCTGACCCAGGGTGTAGAAGGACAGGCCCACATGCTCGCCCAGCTTGCGGCCGCGCTCGTCCTTGATCGGGCCGGGCTGGTGGGCCAGGTAGCGGTTCAGGAACTCACGGAAGGGACGCTCGCCGATGAAGCAGATGCCCGTCGAATCCTTCTTCTTGGCATTGGGCAGGCCAATCTCCTCGGCGATGCGGCGCACCTCGGTCTTGTGCAGCTCACCGACCGGGAACAGGGTCTTGGCCAGCTGGGCCTGGTTCAGCCGGTGCAGAAAGTAGCTCTGGTCCTTGCTGTTGTCTACGCCCTTCAGCAGTTGAGTCCGCCCATCCACTTCACGCACCCGGGCGTAATGGCCGGTGGCGATCTTCTCGGCGCCCAGGCGCATGGCGTGATCGAGGAAGGCCTTGAACTTGATCTCGGCATTGCACAGCACATCGGGGTTGGGCGTGCGGCCGGCCTGGTACTCGCGCAGAAAGGCGGCGAAGACGCGGTCTTTGTAGTCGGCGGCGAAGTTGACATGCTCGATCTCGATGCCGATCACATCGGCCACGGCGGCGGCGTCGACGAAGTCGATATTGGAGGAGCAGTACTCGCTGTCGTCGTCGTCCTCCCAGTTCTTCATGAAGATGCCCACGACTTCGTGGCCGGCTTTTTTCAGCAGGTAGGCGGTGACGGCGGAATCGACGCCGCCGGACAGGCCGACGACGATGCGTTGCTTGGAGTTCATGGCCGCGATTGTCCCGCAAGGGGCGGGCACCCCGCCCCGGTGCCGGCTTTCGCACCGGCTTGGGGCGGTGCTTGACACCCGCAAATGCGGGGCAAATCGTCATTAACAGAACTTTACAATTCGTGCCGTTCTGTGGTTTCCCTGTTTTTCCTTGAATCGGCGGCGTTCTGCGCCCCGCGAGCGCCGGCCATGAAGCTGCATCCTTTCCGAATCACCCCGCACTGCGAACGCATCAGCGCCAAAGATCGCTTCAAGATCTACCTGGGCGCCTTGTTGCACCCAACCCAAACGCAACGCTGGCTGAACTTCGTCAGTGCCCACCCGGTGCTGATGGGGGCGGTGCGCGAGCACCCCAAGCTGCTGAGCAAGATCTACCGCCCTTATTTCTCGCGCCGCCTCGGTTGTGCGCGCCGGGTGGAGCTGCTGATGGACCACTACGGCTTCATGCTCGAACAGGGCCTGGAGCCGGTGCTGGCGCGGGCCGCGCGTGAGAACCTGGTGCTGTGCCAGCTGCAGGGCAAATCGGGTGCGAGCTTCCAGGTCGAGCTCTCGGCCGTTCACGAAGGCCACCGCGAGGGCGATCTGTGCCTGCGCCTGATGCTGGATGGCGAGATGGTGTTCAGCGCCTCGTTTGTCTTCATGCGCCGCCAGGGCAAGCCTTGCGTGGCCATCGGCCGCCTGCAGGGCGGGCGCTGCGAGGGCTCGCGCGAGCTGGTGCGCCGCGCCACCAAGGATTTTTATGGCTGCCGCCCCGGCGTGGTGCTGGTGCAGGCGGTGCGGCAGATCGGCGCTTCGCTCGGCTGCGAGCGCCTGATCCTGATCAGCAACCGCGAGCGCGTGGCGCTCAACCCCTGGCGCCGCCGCAAGATCAGCTCCAACTACGACGCCCTGTGGGGAGAGATCGGTGCGCGGCCCAGCGATTGCGGCAATTTCGAGCTGCGCTGCGACGAGGTGCCGCAGCCGGTGTTGGAGGAGGTGCCTTCGCGCAAGCGCACCGAGGTCAAGCGCAAGTTCGCCATGCTCGATGCCATGTACGTGGGCTTGCAGCTCCAACTGGCGGTGTGGGTCAGCGAGCTGCCGGTCATCGAGACGCTGACGCAGCTCTGAGAACTAGAAGAGGCGACGACCTCAAGACTTGAGCTGAGGCACCAGCAGCGATGCATCGCTGAACACCGCATCCAGCGGCAGGCGTCGGCCTGCTGCATGGTCCTCGCAACAGCGCAGCACCAAGGGGCTGCGATGGCGTGCGGCGCCGGCGCGCAGCTCGTCCAGGCTGAGCCAGAGCGTGCGCACGATGCCTTGGTCCAGGGCACGCCCCGCAATCACCTCCCCCACCGTGCCGCTGAAGGCCAGGCGCAGGTAGGTGACATCCTCCTGCCGCGCCGGCCGCTGGAAGCGGGCCAGATAGCAGCCCAGGAAGGCCTCGGGCGTGAACGCGCGAGCGGTTTCTTCCAGCGCCTCGCGCACCACCGCCTGCAGCGGTGTTTCGCCCGGGTCGAGATGGCCGGCCGGGTTGTTCAGCATCAGGCCCTCGGGCGTTTCTTCCTCGACCAGCAGGTAGCGGCCCTCGCGCTCGACCACGGCTGCTACCGTGACCGAAGGCTTCCAGCGTTCGTGATTTGTCATCTGTCGTTTGCTCCGCGCTTACAGGGGTGTCTACGGGGGTGGAGTGTCACCTCGATTGTGTAAGCTCGATGCAAGCTGAACAGTCACATGGTTTGTTTGACCCGAGGAGGGACTCATGCAGATAGGTGTTCCGCGCGAGCGCGCGGCCGGAGAAACGCGGGTGGCTGCCACCCCGGAGACGGTCAAGAAGCTGAAGGCGCAAGGCCACAGCGTGCAGGTCGAGCGCGAAGCCGGCCTGGCGGCCAGCATCACCGATGAGGCCTACCTCGCCGCTGGCGCGGAGATCGTCGAGCAGGCCGCCGCCCTGGGCGCCGACCTGGTGCTCAAGGTGCGCCGGCCCGAGACCGCGGAGCTGGGTCTGATGAAATCGGGCGCCACCTTGGTCGGCATGCTGGACCCCTTCGACCGGGCCGGCCTGCAGGCCCTGGCCGCGGCCGGCCTGACCAGCTTTGCGCTGGAAGCCGCACCGCGCACCTCACGCGCTCAAAGCATGGATGTGCTGTCCAGCCAGGCCAATATCGCCGGCTACAAGGCGGTGATGATGGCGGCCGAGCGCTACCAGCGCTTCTTCCCCATGCTGATGACGGCGGCCGGCACGGTCAAGGCGGCCCGCGTCGTCATCTTGGGCGTCGGCGTGGCCGGGCTGCAGGCGATTGCCACGGCCAAGCGCCTGGGCGCGGTGATCGAGGCCTCGGATGTGCGGCCGGCCGTCAAGGAGCAGGTCGAGTCGCTCGGCGCCAAGTTCATCGATGTGCCTTACGAAACCCAAGAGGAGCGTGAAGCTGCCGAGGGCGTGGGCGGTTATGCCCGGCCCATGCCGCCGAGCTGGCTGGAGCGCCAGCGCGCCGAGGTGGCCAAGCGCGTGGCGCAGGCCGATGTGGTGATCAGCACCGCCCTGATCCCGGGCCGTGCCGCGCCGCAGCTGATCAGCGAGGACATGGTGCGCAGCATGAAGCCGGGCTCGGTCATCGTCGACCTGGCCGCCGGCCGAGGCGCCGACGGCATCGGCGGCAACTGCCCGCTGACCGAGGCCGGCCGCACGGTGGTCAAGCATGGCATCACCCTGGTCGGCGAGACCAATCTGCCGGCCCTGGTGGCGGCCGATGCCTCGGCCTTGTACGCCCGCAATGTGCTGGACTTCCTCAAGCTCGTCCTCGCCAAGGACGGCACGCTCAGCGTGCCGCTCGAAGACGACATCGTCGCCGCCTGCCTGGTCACCCAGGGCGGTGAGGTCAAGCGAAGCTAACCCGAGATTGCCATGGAACTCGTCAGCCCCACCCTCACCAACCTCATCATCTTCGTGCTGGCCATCTATGTGGGTTACCACGTGGTCTGGACGGTCACGCCGGCCCTGCACACGCCGCTGATGGCCGTCACCAATGCCATCTCGGCCATCGTCATCGTCGGCGCCATGCTGGCCGCGGCCTTGACTGAGACGGACGCCGGCAAGCTCATGGGCACCCTGGCCGTGGCCCTGGCGGCGGTCAATGTCTTCGGCGGCTTCCTGGTCACGCGCCGGATGCTGGAGATGTTCAAGAAGAAGGCACCCAAGGCGCCGAACGCGGCGGACAAGAACAACAAGGCGGAGGCGCGCTCATGAGCCTGAATCTCGTCACACTGCTTTATCTGATCGCCAGCGTCTGCTTCATCCAGGCGCTCAAAGGGCTATCGCACCCCACCACCTCGATCCGCGGCAACGTGTTTGGCATGGTCGGCATGGCCATTGCCGCCCTGACCACGGTGGCCCTGATCCTCAAGCTGGCCGATGGCCAGAGCCTCGG
The DNA here is from genome assembly GCA_027484885.1 of Rubrivivax sp. Lineage (GTDB taxonomy): Bacteria > Pseudomonadota > Gammaproteobacteria > Burkholderiales > Burkholderiaceae_C > Paucibacter_A. Next base: position 3,628 of record JAIXSD010000482.1, on the reverse strand, counting down.
ACTGGCCTATGTGCTGGCCGGCCTGGTGATCGGCGGCGGCATTGGCGCTTACATGGCGCAAAAGGTCGAGATGACCAAGATGCCCGAGCTGGTCGCCTTCATGCACAGCATGATCGGCCTGGCCGCGGTCTTCATCGCCGCCACTGCGGTGCTGGAGCCCTGGGCCTTTGCCATCACGGCCAAGGGCGAGCCGATTCCGGGCGGCAACCGCATCGAGCTGGCGCTGGGCGCCTTCATCGGCGCGGTCACCTTCAGCGGCTCGGTCATTGCCTTCGGCAAGCTCTCGGGCAAGTACAAGTTCCGCCTGTTCCAGGGCACGCCAGTCTCCTTCCCGGGCCAGCACAAGCTCAATCTGGCCCTGGGCCTGGCGGCGCTGTTCTTCTGCTTCGGTTTCTGGCATTCGCAGAGCTGGCTGGACTTCGGCCTGATCCTGGCCCTGGGCTTTGCGCTGGGCGTGCTCTTGATCATCCCGATCGGCGGCGCCGACATGCCGGTGGTGGTGTCCATGCTGAACAGCTATTCGGGCTGGGCCGCGGCCGGCATCGGCTTCAGTCTGAACAACAGCATGCTGATCATTGCCGGCTCGCTGGTGGGCAGCTCGGGGGCCATCCTGAGCTACATCATGTGCAAGGCCATGAACCGCAGCTTCTTCAATGTGATCCTGGGCGGTTTTGGTGGTGATACCTCCAGCGCAGCGGCCGGGGCGGCCGTGCAGCGCACGGTCAAGAGCGGCAGCGCCGATGATGCCGCCTTCATCCTCGGCAATGCCGAGACGGTGGTGATCGTGCCCGGCTACGGCCTGGCCGTGGCGCGCGCCCAGCATGCGGTCAAGGAGCTGGCCGAGAAGCTCACGCACAAAGGCATCACGGTCAAGTACGCCATCCACCCGGTGGCGGGCCGCATGCCAGGCCATATGAATGTGCTGCTGGCCGAGGCCGAAGTGCCTTACGACCAAGTCTTCGAGATGGAAGACATCAACGGCGAGTTCGGCCAGGTCGATGTCGCCATCGTGCTGGGCGCCAACGATGTGGTGAACCCGGCCGCCCTGACCAAGGGCAGCCCCATCTACGGCATGCCCATCCTCGAGGCCTACAAGGCCAAGACCATCATCGTCAACAAACGCTCGATGGCCGCCGGCTACGCCGGCCTGGACAACGAGCTGTTTTACATGGACAAGACCATGATGGTGTTCGGTGACGCCAAGAAGGTGGTGGAGGACATGGTCAAGGCGATCGAGTGAGAAAAAGGCCGCGGGCGGCTCGTCCATGCCGCTCTAGAGTTTCGTATCGAATCCCCTGATGAGACCAGGGGTCTCCATCGGTCAGAATCCGGGGCATCGAATGGAGACAAAGAAGATGGACAAGACCTGGCTCAAGAGCTACCCCGAGGGAGTTCCTGCCGAGATCCATGCCGAGCGATATCCGTCCCTGGTGGACCTGATGGACTCGGCCTTCAAGAAGTACCCGCAGCAGGCGGCCTACACCATGATGGGCCGCACCCTGAAGTTCGCCCAGGTGGACGAGGCCTCGCGCGCCCTGGCCGCTTATCTGCAGAGCCTCGGCCTGGAAAAAGGCGACCGGGTCGCCGTGATGATGCCCAATGTGCTGCAGTACCCGGTGGCCGTGGCCGCCATCCTGCGCGCTGGCTATGTGGTGGTGAACGTCAACCCGCTCTACACCCCGCGCGAGTTGGAACATCAACTCAAGGATGCGGGTGCCAAGGCCATCGTCATCCTCGAGAACTTCGCCGCCACCTTGCAGCAGGTGATCAAGCAGGTGCCGACCCAGCATGTGATCCTGGCCTCCATGGGCGAAATGCTGGGCTTCCCCAAGAGCCTGATCGTCAACTATGTGGTGCGCCGCGTGAAGAAGATGGTGCCGGCCTTTGAGCTGCCCGGCGCGGTCGAGTTCGGCGAGGCGCTGGCGCGCGGCCGCAGCCTGGCCTACAAGGCGCCCAAGGTCGGCCCCAACGACATCGCCGTGTTGCAGTACACCGGCGGCACCACCGGCGTGTCCAAGGGCGCCGTGCTCTTGCACCGCAATCTGGTCGCCAATGTGATGCAGGCCGAGGCGTGGTACATGCCGGCGCTGAAGAAAGTGCCGGCCGGTGAGCAGGTGGTGGGCATCGCCGCCCTGCCGCTGTATCACATCTTCGGTTTCACCACCAACATGATGCTGGCCATGCACATGGGCGGCTGCAATGTGCTGATCCCCAATCCGCGTGACCTGCCCGCCATGTTCAAGGAGCTGGCCAAGCATCGCTTCCACTGCTTCCCGGCCGTCAACACCTTGTTCATGGCCATGGCCAACCACAAGGACTTCAACACGGTGGACTGGAGCCATCTGGTCATCTCGGTCGGCGGCGGCATGGCGGTGCAGCAGGCCACGGCCAAGCTCTGGCTGGAGAAAACCGGCTGCTCCATCTGCGAGGGCTATGGCCTGAGCGAGACCTCGCCCGTGGCCAGCTGCAACCCGACCGACAGCACGCAGTACACCGGCTCCATCGGCCTGCCCCTACCCAGCACCGAGCTGCGCCTGCTCGATGACGCCGGCAACCCGGCTGCGCCCGGCGCCACCGGCGAAATCGCCATCCGCGGCCCGCAAGTCATGGCCGGCTACTGGCAGCGCCCGGACGAAACCGCCCAGGTCATGACGGCCGACGGCTTCTTCCGCACCGGCGACATCGGCACCGTGGATGAAAAAGGTTACTTCCGCGTCGTCGACCGCAAGAAGGACATGATTCTGGTCAGCGGCTTCAACGTCTACCCCAACGAGGTGGAAGACGTGATCACCATGATGGACGGCGTGCTGGAATGCGCGGCCGTCGGCATCGCCGATGCGAAAGCGGGCGAGGCGGTCAAGGTGGCCATCGTGCGCAAGCCCGGTGCTTCTAAGGAAGTCAGCGAAGCCGATGTGCGCGCCTACTGCGAGGCACACCTGACCGGCTACAAGCGGCCCAAGGTCATCGAGTTCCGCAATGAACTGCCCAAGACGCCGGTCGGCAAGATCCTGCGGCGTGAACTGCGCGACAAAAGCTGAGCGCGTCGCGGGCGGGGTTTCTGCCTCTCGGGGCCCACTCTCCACTAGAGTCGGGCCCCTGAGGAAGGAAAAACCGTGATGCTGGAACAGGCCTACACAAAAACCGAGCAAGGCCGCGCCGAGATCAAGAACCGGGCGCTGCCGCTGTCGCGCAGCCTGCGCAACCTCCTGCTGGTCATCGATGACAGCAAGAGTGCCCAGCAGTGGCTGGGCCTGGTGCAGGGCATCACGGCGGCGGACATTGGCTTTCTGATCGATCAGGGTCTGATTGCGCCATCAAGCCGCGCGGGCTCGCCAGCAGCAGCGGCGCCCGCCGCCCCGCAAGCCACGGCGCTGCCCACCCTGGACTACCAGGCCCTGTATGCCTACCTCACCGGTGCCGCGCGTGAGCACCTGGGCCTGATCAAGGGTTACCGCTGGGTGCTGGATGTAGAGCGCTGTGGCGACCTCCCGGCCCTGCAGCAGCTGGCCCTTCGCTTTGTGGAGGAAGTGCGCCAGGCCCAGGGCGATGCGGTGGCTTTCAAGGTCCGCCGGGCCATGGGCCTGTAGCGGCCACGCAGCAAGTGGGCGATTTTCGCCCGCCGTCGGGG
>JAIXSD010000764.1 GCA_027484885.1 Rubrivivax sp. | reverse complement strand
GGCGCATGCAGGCCGGTGTCGCGCAAGGATTCTTCCAGCGCCTCCTGCAGGGAGGCATTGCTGATCTTGGCGCCCCAGAAACGCCCGGTGGGCTGGCCGCCCGACACCGGCATCAGCTGCACCTGCGCGCGCAGGCCCGGCGGCACCCAGCTGCGCAGCTGCAGGCTCTCGGCCAGGCTCAGGCGCATGGCGGGCGCATCGGCTGGCGTGCCGCAGCCACCCAAGCCCGCGGCCACGGCTGCCAAGGACAGCATCAGCAAGGCACAGCGGCGGCGCGGCAGGGGGTGATGAGACATGGCAAGCTTGAGGCGCGAAGCGGCAGAGTGGAGATGGAAACAGAGCCCAGACCCTCAGAGCCGGCGGTGCTGCAGCGCCGGCAACTGGCTGCGCACCGCGGCCAGGCGCGCGGTGTCCAGCTCGGCCAGCACCAGGCCCTCGCCTTCCGGCAGGCAGCCCAGCACCTCGCCCCAGGGGTCGACGATCATGGTGTGGCCCCAGGTCCTGCGGCCATTTTCATGCCGGCCACCCTGGGCCGGTGCCACGATATAGGCCTGGTTTTCGACCGCTCGGGCGCGCAGCAGCAGCTCCCAATGCGCTTGCCCCGTGGTGTAGGTGAAGGCCGAGGGCACGCAGAACAGATCGCAGGGCGGCCGGCCCGGCTGAAAGCTCATGGCCCGGTAGAGCTCGGGGAAACGCAGGTCGTAGCAGACGCTCAGGCCGATGTGCAGCCCCTCGGCCTGCACGGTGACCGGCGCCGCGCCGGCTTCCAGCACCCGCCCCTCGTCATAGGCCTCGCGGCCGTTGTCGTAGCGGAACAGGTGGATCTTGTCGTAGCGCGCCGCCAGCCGGCCATCGGGCGCGTAGACACAGCTGGCATTGCGCACGCGCTCGGGGTCAGGGGTGCGCAGCGGCAAGGTGCCGCCCACCAGCCACAGCCCCAGCTCCGCCGCGGCCTCGCGCAGCGCGCGCTGGATCGGGGCACTCGGGTCGCCTTCGGTCTCGGCCACTGCCAGCTTGTCGCGGTCCTGCAAGCCCATCAGGCAGAAGTACTCGGGCAAGGCCGCCAGCTGCGCGCCTTGCGCCGCAGCCTCGGCCAGCCAGTGGCGAGCCCGCGCAAGATTGGCCGCCACATCGGGACCGGACACCATCTGAATCGCTGCGATCTTCATCGGTTCACCTTCGCTCTACGAACGTTCAACAGCCGGCTGCGATCGGCACGAAGCAGCCAAATTCCAAAAGCACCACAGAGCCACGGAGACACAGAGGAAAACCAATTCAACTTTGAATTTCTCTGTGTCTCCGTGTCTCTGTGGTCTGCGTTGGATTTCCGCTTCGTGCCGCTTGCCGCCACTCACGGCTGACGCTCCCCAGCGCTGGCAGGTGTCGAGGCCTCCTCGGCCTTGTGCTCCACCTTCTCCACCTTGGGGTCCACCCAGGTGCCGGTGATGTGGAACTCGCGCGTGCTGGCCGCGGCCAGCGGGCGGCTGAGCAGCAGCTGGGCCAGGAAGGTGCCCAGGCCGATGGCCGGGTTGACGGCCGCATAGGCCAGCGAGGCGCCGCCCGCGTTCAGCTCGGGCACCACCAGCACGCGCAGGTTCTGCGTTTCGGCGGCCAGGTCGGCACGGCCTTCCAGCAACACGGCCGCTTGCACGCCGCGGGTGCGCAGATTCTGGCTGCTGGCCACGCCGCGCTCGATCTTCACATCGCCCTGGATGCCGTCGAAGGTGAAACCTTCCGAGAAGACATCGCGGAAATCAAAGAGAAACCGCCGCGGCAACGACTGCAGGCTCAGCACGCCCAGCAGGCGGCCCACACCCGGCTCCACGGTCAGGAACTGGCCCGACTCCAGCGCCACATGGAGCTGGCCGCTCATGCTGGCGTAATCGGGCGAAAGCGGCGAGCCCGCCCAGCCGATCTGGCCGGTCAGCTCACCGCGGCCGCCACGCAAGACCCGGCCCTGGCCCATGCGCTCGAGCAGGCTGCCGGCGTCCAGCAGCTCCAGCTTCCAGTCCAGCTCGCTGCGGCGCTGCGCCTGGCCGGGCTCATTGATCCAGCGGCCGGTGCCGTTGAGCACGGCGTCGGCCGCCTTGAGCTGCAGCTTGTTGAGATGCCAGTCGCGCTGCGGGCCGGTGGCGCGGGCCTGCACTTCCAGCCGGCCCAGATGCTTGTCGCGCAGCTCGAAGTCATCGACCACGATGTCCAGATCGGGCACGCTGCGAGTGTCGCTGCTGCTCGTATCCGCCTGCGGCTTGCCGGCCAGCAGCTGGCTGACCGACTCCACCTCCTGCTTGGGCAGGGAGAGCCGCCCCAGGCGCGCAAACACCAGGCCGTTGCCGGCATTGCGATGCTCCACATAGCCACTCAGCTGATCGGCATCGAGACTGAAGCGCCAGCTGCGCAGATCGCCGCCGGGCAGGCGGCTGGCGCCCAGCACCAGGCGGTTCAGGGTGCGCCCGGCCAGATGCAGGCTGCTGGCGCGCAAGGCAATCTGCTGGGGCAGGTAGCTCAGCTCGGCGCCCTCGCCCTCTGCGGACGGGCTCGCAGCCGTAGCAGCCGTGCCCGCCACGCTGCCGCCACTGCTCTGCCAGCGGCCCAGGGTCTGGCGCCAGGCATCGAGATTGAGGCTGTCGAGATTGGCGTGCAGCTGCACGCCGCTGGCCGGCAGCGGCGGCAGGTTGTCCTGCACGCTCAGGGCGCCGCGCAGCACCCGCGCGGGCTCCACCGTCAGGTCGCGCTGGTAATGGGCCAGCACCGTGTTGCCGAGCTCCAGGCGCAGCTCATCGCGCGCCGCCTGGCTGGCACCGGCGGCCAGCGGCGCCAGCACGGTCTGCACGCGCAGGGGCAGGATGCTGTCGGCCTCCTTGCGCAGTGGCGCCGGCAAGTCCAGGGCCAGGCCTTGCAGATTGCTGCTGAGCTGGAACTCGGGCTGGCCGTGGCTGAGCCCCAGCTGCAAGCGATAAGCCGCCTGGCCGCTGGCGGCCTGGGCCAGGGGCGCCACAGCGCTGAACTCGGGCGTGCGGCGCAAGGCCTCGGCCGTGGCCACGCCCTGGGCCACGAAACGCAGGCTGCCATCCGGCAGGCTGCCGCCCTCAATGGCGGCATCGCCACCGGCCACGCGGGCCTGGGCCCCGACGATGCGGACACTGGCCTGGTCGAACTCGATGCGGCCGCGGGCATTGCCCAGCAGGGGCAGGCCGGGGCGGATGCGCAGCTCGTTGCCGCCCAGCTGCACGGCGCCGCGCACCTTGCTGTGGACGATGTCATGCAGGGGCAGGCTGAGATGCAGCTTGAGGGCGGCCGGGCCGCTGGCCGCCGTCTGGGCCAGCATGCCGCTGGTCCAGCCGTTGACCGGTGAGCTGCGCACATAACGCAGCAGCTCCTGGGCCGGTCCGCTGCCGCTGCCATCGATGTCCAGCACCTGGTCGTGCAACAAGGTCTTGATGCCGCCGCTGATGCCACTCAACTCGTAGCCGAACACCCGCGCCTGGCCGCGGCGGATGGCCATGCTGCCGCGCTCGAACACCAGCTCGGCATTGACACGCTCCAACGGCGGCCAGTTCAGGGCCTGGCCCGGTTCGGCCGGCACGTAGGCCAGATCGATGTCACGCGCCTGGGTGCTGATGCGGAACTGGCCCGCGCGTTCGCTGCTCTCGAAGGGAAACTCGTGCAAGGCGCCGCGCACTTTGAAATTGATGGCGCGCGCCTCGCCGCCGCGGATGGCCTCGCGCACATAGTGCAGCGCATGCTCGCCCACCGCCAGCGGCAGGTAGGCCACCACCCGGCGGGCATCGACGCGATCGATCTTGCCGTTCAGATCCATCCAGCCAAAAGGCTGGGTGTCGGAACCGGCACGCCAGACGGCGTCGAACTCACCGCGCAGATCGGCATTGGCCAGTTGCAAGTCCTTGACGCGCAGCTCCAGGCGGTGGCCGGGCTTGGCGGCCGGGTCCAGGCGCCAATCGAGCCGGGCACTCAGGTGCTTGAAGGGCGGCAAGGGGTTCTGGAACACGCCCGGGAAATCCAGCCGCCCGCCCTCGGCCAGGCTGAGCTTGGCCTGGCCGCCGCGCTCGCTGGCCTCCAGCTGCAGGCGCAGGCCGTCAAAGCCGGGCCTGCCCGGCGCCGCGTGCGAGGCCGGGTCGGCCGGCGGCAGCGCGGGCCGCGCCGCCATGCGCAAGCCATCGAGCTGGGCCTTGATCTGGTAGCTGCGCGGCGCTTCCAGCGGGCCGTCCCAGCGTGCGTTCAGGTCGCTCAGCACGCCTTGTGGCGCCAGATCGGCCAGGCGCGTGCGGGCCGCCTCACCGACCGGCAGGCGCTGCAGCAGCTGGGCCAGCAAGGCCATGTCCAGGCGCTGCACCTGCAGATCGCCACCCAGCAGCGGCGGCAACGCTGCGGCTGAGGCGGCAGAGGAAGAGCCCGCCGCCACCGCAACCTTGCCCAGGCGCAGGCGCAAGCCCCAGTCCGAGCGCGGCCACACCGTGCCGTCGCCGCTGACAAAGCCCAGCTGCTTGGCCTGCAGGGACAGCTGCTGCGGCTCGTTGAGCAGCTGCAGCCGGCCTTCGATGCGGGCCAGGTCCAGCGCCTCGGCCTGCGGGTCCAGGCGCAGCTTGACCGAGCGCAGGCCCAGGTCCACCGTCACGCCCTGCGACTCGCCTTTCTTGTAGTCGAGCCAGGCACGCAGGGCGCCGTCGCCCTCGCTGAGCTCGAAGGGCAGGTCCACATGGCGGCGCAGCTGGTGCAGGTCGGCGCGCGGCAGGTCGGCATAGAGCTGGCCGCTCCAGCTGCGCAACTCCGAGGGGCGCTTGAGCAGCTGCTGGCGGAACTGGCCCTGCAGGCTGAAACGCTGGCCCCAATCGAGCGGCGGGCTCGCATCGAGGCGGAAGCCATGCTCGCGCAAGCCATTGCGCATGACCAGGTTCAGATCGGACAGCTCCAGCGGCGGCGCGGCGCGGCGCTCGTCCACCCAGCGGATGCGGCCTTGCAGGATGACGAACTCATGCTGGCTGAGCAGCCAGTCGGCCCAGGCCTCGGCCATATCGGCTGTCTGCACCTGGGGCGCGGCATCGACATTGAGGCCGGCCACAAAGATATGGCCCTGGCGGTCGCGGCG
>JAIXSD010000702.1 GCA_027484885.1 Rubrivivax sp. | reverse complement strand
GGGCAGCACCACATACAGTTCCTTGATCTGCTCGGGGGCCGGAGCGGCGACCGGAGCCACCACAGCGGCCGGAGCGGGCGCGGCAGCCACCACCGGAGCGGGGGCAGGGGCCGGAGCAGTAGCCGGTGCAGCCACGGGCTGGGTGTTGGCGCAGGCGCTCAAACCCAGGACGGCCACGGCCAGAGCGGCGTTCAGTGCAGTTGTCTTCATCGCTTGTGTTCCTTGCTGTGCGCTACCGGCGCTGCCGTCGCATCCCGGGGTGGGGCGTGGCAGCGCGGGCATGGGGCTGGATTACTTGGTGATCTCGCCCAGGAAGCGGGTGGCCATGGCGGCCGGCACCGGCACGAAGCCGTCCTTGATGGTGATTTCCTGGCCTTGCTTGGACAGCACCATCTTGAAGAACTCACGCTCCAGCGGGTTCAGCGGCTGGTTGGGCTTCTTGTTCACGTAGACGTAGAGCACGCGAGCCAGCGGGTAGGTGCCGTCGATGGCGTGTTTGGCATCGGGTTCGACGAAGGGCTCACCGGCCTTCTTCGACAGCGGCAGGGCACGCACGCCCGAGGTCTTGTAGCCAATGCCCGAGTAGCCCAGGGCGTTGATCTGGGTGGACACGCTCTGCACCACCGAAGCCGAACCCGGCTGCTCGGCCACATTGCGCTTGAAGTCGCCCTTGCACAGGCCCACGTCCTTGAAGAAGCCGTAGGTGCCCGAGACCGAGTTGCGGCCGTACATGGCGATGTCGCGGCTGGCCCACTCACCGGTCAGGCCGACCTGGCCCCACTTGGTGAAGTCCGACGCGCCGCCGCACTTGCGGCTGACCGACAGGATGGCGTCCAGGTCGGTGATGGTCAGACCCTTGATCGGGTTGTCCTTGTTGACGTACACAGCCAGGGCGTCGATGGCCACGCCGACGGCGGTGGGCTTGTAGCCGTGCTTCTTCTCGAAGCCTTCGACTTCACGGGCGGTCATCAGGCGGCTCATGGGGCCGAAGTTGGCGGCACCTTCGGTCAGGGCCGGCGGCGCGGTGGAGGAACCTGCACCTTGGATCTGGATGTTGACGTTGGGGTAGAGGCGCTTGAACTCCTCGGCCCACAGCGTCATCAGGTTGTTCAGCGTGTCAGAGCCCACGCTGGTGAAGTTGCCGGAGACGCCGGACGCCTTTTGATATGCGGGCAGTGCCGGATCCACCTTGACAGCCTGGGCTGTGGCGGAGGTTGCGACAAACATCAAGCCTGCGATGTGCAGGGCAGCGGCAAGGCGAGAAGGGGTCATTCGTCAACTCCAGTGATTAGAAGGGGTGTGCTTTGTCTTGAAGCAGCCCGGATGCTAAACAGCAGTCGTGACAGAGATATGACGGAATTTGACATCCGGCGTCACAAATGAAAATCGCCGCCTGTCATGTGACAAGGCGGCGACTGTCATATGTCACTGCCTTCTGGGCCAAGCGGCCCAGGCAGTGGACGCCAAAACGCCCGAAAAAGCCAGCGGGAGCCAGCAAAAATCGCGGGCTTTGCTTGAAAACTGAAATATTACAGATGCAGCGCGGCCATGCCGCCCAGGCCAAAACCGAGCAGGCCCAGGCCGACCGTGGCCCATTCCATCCAGCGCTTTTTTGTCAGCAAAGCGATGGCCGCCAGGGCGATCGAGACCTGCAAAGCGGTCGTGGCCTGTGCCCAACGATGGTGCAAATGCATCTGCTCGGCGCTTTTTTCGTCAAAAACCTGGGACTCCTTGTCCAGCGCCTCGGCCTTTTCGCGGATGCCGCCTTTTTCTTCCTTGTAGCGCTCCACTTCTTTTTGGTAACCCGCTTTTTTGTCCTCGGGCACCAGGGCCAGGGCCAGCTCGGCCATGTTTTGCTTGTTGCTCTTGGACTGATACAGCGCCCACTGGTTGGCGGCTTCGGTCTTCTTGATGGCCGCGTCGTTCTTGTACAGGCCGGCGTTGGCCTGGGTCGCTCCGCCCATATAAGAGAACATGGCACCCACCGTGGCCAGCACGGCCGTGATCACGGCCAACTGCCCGGCCAGACCCTTGGGGTCGGCGTGGGCGGCGTGTTCAATCTCGTGGTCGTGCGGGCCGTGCACATGGAATCCGTGTCCAGACATGGTGGGTTCAGTCCTCTCTCGATGGGTGTTCTTGAAATATCAGGCGGCGCTGCGGCGCTCGTAGCGCACAAAGTCAAAGTGCCAGCCGTTTTTGTCGCTGTGATGACGTTCGCGCTGGATTTCGGCAAAGGCATCGGCCGGCCAGGCCGGGAACCAGCTGTCGGCGTCGGCAAAGTCGGCCGCCACCTCGGTCAGCTCCAGCACATCGGCGTGCGTCAGCGCTTCGGCATAAATCTGGGCGCCGCCGATCACGCAGACCTGGGGCAGGCCAGCGCAGGCCTGCAGGGCGCTGGGCAGATCACGGAACACCTCGGCGCCCGGCAGGCTCAACCCCGGCTGGCGTGACAGCACGATATTGCGTCGGCCCGGCAGGGGGCGAAATCGCTCGGGCAGGGAATCCCAGGTCTTTCGCCCCATCAGCACTGGCTGCCCTTGGGTCAGGGCCTTGAAATGGGCCATGTCTTCCGGCAGATGCCAGAGCAGGCCGTTGTCGCGGCCGATTTCGCGCCCGCGGCCCAGGGCGGCGACCAGCACGACTTTGGGTCGGCTCTGGGAATTTGTCGCCCCGGCGCTCATACCGCCACAGGGGCCTTGATGGCCGGGTGCGGGTCGTAGCCCACCAGTTCAAAGTCCTCCAGCTCATAGCCGAAGATGGAATCCGGCCGGCGCCGGATCTTCATCTGCGGGTAGGGGCGCGGCTCGCGGGACAGCTGGGTCTGCACCTGTTCGAAATGGTTGCTGTAAATATGGCAATCGCCGCCGGTCCAGACGAAATCGCCCAGGTCGAGCTCGCATTGCTGGGCCAGCATCTGGGTCAGCAGGGCGTAGCTGGCGATGTTGAAGGGCACGCCCAGAAAGATGTCGGCGCTGCGCTGGTAGAGCTGGCAGGACAGGCGGCCGCGCTCGCCGGGCGCCTGTGGTGGCGCCACATAGAACTGGAAGAAGGCATGGCAGGGCATCAAGGCCATCTGGTCCAGCTCGGCCACATTCCAGGCGCTGACGATGATGCGGCGCGAGTCCGGGTTGGCTTTGAGCTGCTGCACCACCTCAGCGATCTGGTCGATGTGGCCGCCGCCGGCCTTGGGCCAGCTGCGCCACTGCACGCCATAGACGGGGCCCAGGCTGCCGTCTTCGCGCGCCCATTCGTCCCAGATGCTGCAGCCGCGTTCCTGCAGCCATTTCACATTCGAGTCACCGCGCAGGAACCAGAGCAGTTCCAGGATGATGGATTTCAGGTGCACCTTCTTGGTGGTGACCAGCGGAAAGCCCTGGCTCAGGTCGAAGCGCATCTGGTGGCCGAACACCGAGCGCGTGCCGGTGCCGGTGCGGTCGCCCTTGTGCACGCCATGCTCGAAAACATGGCGCATGAAATCTTCAAATTGCTGGGGCACCGGGCCGGCGGCGGGAGCCGGGGTGCTGGGGGCGGGGCTGCTGCTGTTCATGGGGCGCGATTCTAGGGCTCCCGCTTGTCAGGTTGGCCGGGCTGTCACTTGGGTGACCGGCGCAAGCTGCGATGATGGCGCCCGTGGGCCGCTGCGGCCTCAGGTCTTCTGTTCGTTCCTAGTTCTTTCTTTTGTGGTCCTATGCTGATCAAACGTCTGCTGCTCGCTGTCTTGGTTCTGGTGCTTCTGACCGTCGCCTACTTCTACGCCGCCCTGAGCTGGAGTTACTCCAGCGGCGAGCGGGCCGGCTGGATTCAAAAGCTGTCCAAAAAGGGTTGGGTCTGCAAAACCTGGGAGGGCGAGCTGGCCCTGGTGTCGATTCCGGGGAGCAGTACGGTCGAGAAGTTTCAGTTCACCGTCGCCAACGACGAAACCGCGGCCGCGCTGACCGAGGTGATGGGCAAGCGCGTCAATCTTCATTACGAGGAAAAAGTCGGTCTGCCCACCAGTTGCTTCGGCGAAACCCGGCATTACGTGACCAAGGTGACCGTGGCCTCGGACATCTCGCTCTCGCCCGGTGTGGTGGTGCACACCGCGCCCGGCGCCCCGGCTGCGCCGGCGGCCTCGGGTGCTGGCCAGCCCTGAGCGCTGGGCGCTTGTTGGCGCGCTGCGATCTTGCCGTCGGAGTGGGGGCCGCAGGTCGAGGCTGCGCCCACCCGTCGCTGCGTCAAATTGACCACGTTTTGCAGCTTCGCCCCGGCAAGGCTCAACCCTAGAATGCCAAGCGTGTCGGCGGCTTTTTAGGTTTGTCTTGTCCCCATCTTCCCCTTCGGTCTTGGCAGACGATGCCCACAGGGTTGCGTTCCGGCATGTGTGGCTGGTTCGTTATGGCTCGGTCAGTGAAGCCGCTGCCTTGGCGTCCCAGTACCTGGCCCAGGCCGGGGGTGATGCTCGTCTGGTTCTGCGCATGCAGCTGGTGCAGCAGCGCCTGGGTGCGCTGAATCCCGGTGCCAGCCGGCCTTACCGCGAGTTGGCTGATCAGATGCTCGCCCTGGGCGATGTGCCGGGCAGCCTGATCGCGCGAAGCATGGCCTTGGCTGCCGAGAACTTTGGCGGCGATGTGGCCGCCGCGTTGGCGGCCTACGAGCAGCTCGTGGAAGCCATCGATGCCATGCACGATCCGCTGGAACAGCATGCCGCGATGGTTCCGTCCTTGGTGCTCTACCAGGCGGCCGGTCAGTTGGTGGGTTATATGCAGCAAGCCTGTCGCCTGCTGCAGCTGGCCCAAGAGATCGACCACAGCGGCATGCGTTCGGCGGCGCTCAGCAATCTGGGCATTGCTTTCTTTCTGGCCGGCGATGAGTTGCAGGCCCGCCAGCATCTGGAGCAAGCCGTGGCCAGCAATGAGCTGGGCGGCTGGGTGCGCTTCGGTGCTGTGACCATCCTCGCCGAGATTTATGCCTGCGCGGGCGAGTTCGAGCGCGTGATGCCCTTGCTGCGCGTCTGGTCCTTTCCTGAAAAAGCGGCCGAGCTGGATCGCGCAACCCTGGCGCACTTCCATGTCTTGGGCGCCGAGGTCTTTGCCAGCCTGGGCCAGGTCGACGAGGCCCGCGCCTACCTGGATTTTTTGAAGGACCGCGCGGAAGACCAGCACAGCCACGATCTGCTCTGCCTGCTGGCCATGGCGCGGGCCATGGTGCACCAGGCGGCCGGGCAGACCGCGGAAGCGGCCTCGGCCATCGACGCTGCTTTGGCGATGGTGGAGTCCATGCCCCGCAGTGACCGGACCCTGGCACCGCGTTTTTGGTCTCGCATGGCCGAGCTGGCCAGCGCTCAGGGCCATTGGGAGCAGGCCTATCGATTGATCCAGCGCTTCCGCCTGATCGATCAGGCCAAGAAGCGCGATATGGCCGCCGTGCGCCGGGTGGCGGCGCAGTTTCAGACCGATGCCAGCGCGCGCGCCATCGAAACCGCGCAGCGCGACCGCCTGACCGGCTTGGGCAACCGCGACCGCCTGATCGCGGTGGGGGACGGCTGGATCGCGCGCGGCCTGCCGCCCAAGGTCGCCATGCTCAATGTGCGGCGCTTCAATGCCATCAACCAGGCGCTGGGCCAAGACATCGGCGACGCGGTGCTGCAGGCCGTGGCCGAACGCCTGAGCCAGGTCTGCATCCGCTTCGACCACGCCCTGGCCGGCCGCGTCTACGCCGATCAGTTTGTTCTGGTGCTGGCGGGTGATGCCACTGAGCTGGCCGATTTGCAGGCCATGGCTTCAGAGCTCTTCGCCACGCCGCTGCAGGTGGCTGGTCAGTGGGTGGACATCAGCACGGCCTGGGGCCTGGCCTATGGTCCTGACCATGGCAACTCCATGCACCGGTTGATGAGCCACGCCGAGATCGCGCTGCATGAGGGGCGGCGCAGCAATGCCAGCTGGACGGTCTACGAGCCCAGCCTGGTGCGGGCTGACCCCTTGCAGCTGTCGCTGATCTCCGAGCTCAAGCGGGCCGCGCAGGACGATGAGTTCACCTTGCTCGTTCAGCCCAAGTTCCGCCTCGCCGACAACGCGGTCACCAGTTTTGAGTCCTTGATTCGCTGGAACCACCCCAGCCGCGGTCTGGTGCCGCCGGTGGACTTCATTCCCTTTGCCGAGAGCACGGGCAATATCCGCGGCATCACCGAGTGGGTGCTGCGCCGCGCCATGTTGCTGTCGGCCCAGCTGCGACAGGCGGGCCTGGTATCGCAGATCGCCGTCAACGTGTCCGTGCACGATGTCGGTTCGGCCGCGTTTCCGGCCATCTTGGGCGAGCTCTTGAAAGCCACCGGCGCACGGGCCGAGGACATCCGGCTGGAGCTGACCGAGGGTGCGGTCATGAAGGACCCGGCCACCGTGATCGACCGCATGCGCGAGATCAATGCGCAGGGTTTTGAGTGGTCGGTCGATGATTTCGGCACGGGCCAATCCTCTCTCGCTTACCTGCACATGCTGCCGGTCTCCGAGCTCAAGATCGACCGCAGCTTTGTCCGCGGCGCCGCTGGCGCCAGCACCACATTGACCCTGCTCAAAGCCGCCATCGATCTGGGCCGCAATCTGGGTCTGGCGACCGTGGGCGAGGGGGCCGAAACCGAGGAAGAATGGGCCTTGCTGCGCCAGCTCGGCTGCACCACAGCCCAGGGTTGGTACGGCGCCCGCCCCATGCCCGAGCAGGCCCTGTTCGCCTGGCTGCAAAGCGGGGCGAAGTTGGCGGGCGGCTGAACTGGCGGGCGGCCAGCGGATCGCGGCCAGCCGCCAGCCGACCAGCGCCAACGCTCGCTGGCGTTACTGGTCGAACTGCAGCGCCGCCAGGCGCGCATACAGGCCGCCGCGCGCGCTCAATTCCGCATGCGTGCCTTGCTCGACGATGCGGCCATGCTCCATCACGATGATGCGGTCGGCGCGCTGCACCGTGGCCAGGCGGTGGGCGATGACCAGGGTGGTGCGGTCCTGCATGGCCACTTCCAGCGCGGCCTGCACCATGCGCTCGCTTTCGGCGTCGAGCGCGCTGGTGGCTTCGTCCAGCAGCAGCAGGGGCGGGTTCTTGAGCATGGCCCGGGCGATGCTGATGCGCTGCCGCTGGCCGCCGGACAGGCGCACTCCGCGCTCGCCCAGGAAGGTGGCATAGCCCTCGGGCAGGGCGCAGATGAAGTCGTCGGCAAAGGCCGCTTTGGCCGCAGCCATCACCTCGGCATCGCTGGCCTCGGGCCGGCCGTAGCGGATGTTCTCCATCGCGCTGGTCGAGAAGATCACGCTGTCCTGCGGCACCAGGCCGATGGCCGAGCGCAAGTCGGCCAAGCGCAGGCGATCGGTGGGCACACCGTTGAGCAGGATGCGGCCGCTCTGCGCCTCATAAAAACGCAGCAGCAGCTGGAACACCGTGCTCTTGCCGGCGCCGCTGGGGCCGACCAGGGCCACGGTTTCGCCCGGGGCAATCTCCAGATCGAAGTCCGCCAGGGCCGCCTGCGCCGGGCGCGAGGGGTAGTGGAACTGCAGGCCTTGCAGGCTCAGGGCCGTGCCACCTTGAACGGCAGGCAAGGGCAGGGGATCGCGCGCTTCGGCCACGGGGGATTCGCTGGCCAGCAGCTCCATCAATCGCTCGGTCGCGCCGGCGGCGCGCTGCACATCGCCAAACACCTCGGCCAGCACGGCCACGCTGCTGACCAGCAGGATCACATAGACCACCGTCTGGCCCAGATGGCCGGCCGTGATCTTGCCCGCCAGCACGGCTTGCGTGCCCTGGTACAGGCCCCAGAGCAGGGCGGCAAAGGTGGCGGTGATGATGAAGGCCACCAGGCCCGAGCGCACCTTGGTGCGCTTGCGGGCGGTGTCAAACGCGCTTTCGCTGGCGGCGGCAAAGCGGGCAGCCTCGGCCTTCTCTTGGGTATAGCTCTGCACCACCGGCACGGCATTGAGCACCTCGGCTGCGATGGCGCTGGTGTCGGCCACCCGGTCTTGCGAGGCCCGGCTGAGCTTGCGCACGCGCCGGCCAAAGTACAGCGCCGGCAGCACCACCAGCACCAGAATGCCCAGCACCTGGCCCATCACCAACGGGTTGGTCGCCACCAGCATGATCAGCGCGCCAATGCCCATGACGGTGTTGCGCAGGCCCATGCTGAGGCTGGAGCCCACTACCGTCTGCACCACCGTCGTGTCGGTGGTGATGCGGCTGAGCACCTCGCCGCTTTGCGTGGTTTCAAAGAACTCGGGGCTCTGCTGCAGCACATGGCGGTAGACCGCATTGCGCAGATCGGCCGTCACCCGCTCACCCAGCCAAGTCACCATGTAAAAGCGCCCGGCCGAGAACACCCCCAGCGACGCGCCCACCATGAAGAGCGCCAGGAAATGCTCGCGCATGGCCATCAGCCGCTCGCCGTGGTTGCTGGCGCCGCCCAGGCCCTGGTCCACCAGTTGGCGCAAGGCCATGGGAAAGGCCAGGGTGGCCAGCGCCGCCAGCAGCAAGAACAGCAGGGCCGCGCCGATGCGCAGGCGGTAGGGCCGCAAGAAGGGCCAGAGCCCGCTCAGCGAGCGCGGGTGGGCGCCTGGCCGGGCGCCGGCCTTGTCACTGGACGTGGCCGGCGCCGTGGCGCCCACGCTCGGCGTGCTGGGCGTGGGCGTGTGCGTTGGGGGTGTGGCGGGTGGAGCAATGGTGGACGAGGGCATGCGGGCAGTGTAGGCGGAGGGGCAGAAGGCTGGTCTGGATGCAGGGTGGCGCACCGCGGCAGAACGATGAGGCCGATATGAGGCGCGATGGCTGTGACACAAGCCCGGGCTCACCCTGTATTGCGCGCTGTCTTATGTTAATTGCCTTGACAATATTTGCCTAGGCAAATAAATTAGCGCCCATGCCGAAATCCAAAGCCCTCATGTCGCCATCTGCCGAGCCGCCGCTGGCCGGCGAGGGCGTCCCCAGCTTTTACAAGCCCGCCAGCTACACCCGCGAGCAAAGCCTGGGCTGGCTGCTGCGCAAGTTGCAGCAGTCCATCGTCCACCAGGCCGGGCGCCAGCTCAGCGATTGCGACCTGACCCATGCGCAGTGGGGCGTGTTGATGGTCTTGCGCTTCGGCAGCAACCAGTGCACCACCACGGCCTTGTGCCGCGAGCTCGACGCCGATGCCGGCGCCCTGAGCCGCCTGCTGGACCGGCTGGAGGCCAAGGGCTTGGTGCAGCGCGAGCGTTCGGCCGAAGACCGGCGGGTCGTGCAAGTGCGGCTGACGGACGCCGGCTTTGCCGCCTCCGACCAGCTGCCCGCGCTCTTGTCCGATGTGTTCAACGCCCACCTCCAGGGCTTCAGCCACGAGGAATGGCAGCTCCTGCTCAGCCTGCTGCGCCGCATGATCGACAACGGCGAAGCCCTGCGCCAGGCGCAGGCGGCGCCGGGTGCGGACTGAGCGCTCCACGCGAACCAAAGCCGCCCCATCCAGCCCGCCGCACGCCCTCATTCTTTCTGTACCGCCATGTCTTCTTTGAATTCACACCCCATGAAACGACTGACCCTGCTGCTGAGCCTGCCGGCCCTGCTGGCGGCCTGTGCCTTGCAGCCCGCGCTGCCGCCGGCCGCCAGCCGCCTGGCACCCAGCCAGCTGGGTTTGTCTGACGAAGCCCCGGCAGACGCGGCCGCCCGCGCCGCGCTGCCGCGCAGCGACTGGTGGACCGAGCTGAACGCGCCCGAGCTCAACGCCCTGATGCAGCGGGCCCTGGGCGAAGCGCCCAGCCTGGCCCAGGCCCGCGCCCGCATCCAGCGCGCCCAGGCCAGCATCGAGAACGCCGAGAGCAGCGAGCGCGCCGCCATCGGCCTGGGCCTGGATGCCGCGCGCCAACGCTTCCCCGAGCACAGCATCTACCCGCCGCCACTGGCCGGCACCATCCGCAACACCGCCACCCTGCAGGCCTCGGCCAGCTATGAGTGGGATTTTTTCGGCCGCCACCAGTCCGAGCTGAACGCCGCCCTGGGCAGCGCCCAGGCCGCCCGCGCCGACGCGGCCGCCGCCCAGCTGATGCTGAGCAGCCAGCTGGCCCGAAGCTATGTGCAACTGGCCCGCGTGCTGGCCCAGCGCGAGCTGCTGGCGCGCCAGAGCGCTGAGCGCGAGCAAGCCCTGGCCCTGGTGCGCCAGCGCAGCCAGGTCGGCCTCGACACCGCCCAGGACCTGCGCGCCGCCGAGTTGCCCCTGCCTGAGCTGCGCCGCCAGGCCTTGCAGCTCGATGAACAGGCCGATCTGTTGCGCCACCAGCTGGCCGCGCTGAGCGCCCAGCCCATGGCCGCGCTGAAAGACCTGAAGCCTGCCTTGCCCGCCGCGCTGCCGCTGGCCGGCGAGGGCGCCCTGGGCCTGGACCTGCTGGGCCGCCGCCCCGATGTGGTGGCCGCGCGCTGGCGCGTCGAGGCGGCCACGGCCCAGGTCAGCAGCGCCCGCGCGCAGTTCTATCCCAACATCTCGCTGGGCGCCTTTGTCGGCTTCAACGCCATCGGCTTTGACAATCTGCTCAAGTCCGGAAGCCTGCAGTACGGCGTGGCCCCTTCGCTGCGCCTGCCGCTGTTCGACAGCGGCCGCCTGCGCGCCCAGCTGCGCGGCACGGCGGCCGAGGCCGACGCGGCCGTGGCGGCCTACAACGGCGCGCTGCTGGAGGCCGTGCGCGATGCCAGTGACCAGCTGCGCAGCTTGCGTTCGCTGCAGGAGCAAAGAGCTGAGCAGGCCGCTGCGCAAGCCCATGTGCAGGCCGCCCTGGAGCTGGCCCGCCAGCGCCACAGCGCCGGCCTGGGCAACCGCCTGGCCGTCTTGAACGCCAGCCAGTCCCTGCTGCAACAGCAGCGCCAGGCCCTGGACCTGCAAGCCCAGACCCTCGATGCCCAGCTCAATCTGCTGCGCAGCCTGGGCGGCGGCTGGACCGAAGCCAAGCCCTAACACCCGATTCACGCGGTGCCGCGCCACAGCACCGGCGCCCGCCCCAACGCACACCGAAGAGCACCCAGATCATGTCTGACATCCAAGCCTCCAAGCCCGAATCCAAGCCCGAATCCAACCCCAATCGCAAGAAGGCGCTGACCGTGCTGACCCTGGCCGTGCTGGCCGGTGGCATCGGCTACAGCGTCTACGAGGCCATGGTCGGCCGCCGTTACGAGCAAACCGACAACGCCTACGTCAACGCCAATGTGGTGCAGATCACCCCGCTGGTGGCCGGCACCGTGCGCGCCATCCATGCCGACGACACCGAGTTCGTGCGCGCCGGCCAGCCCCTGGTCAGCCTCGATGCGGCCGACGCTCGCGTGGCTCTGGAGCAGGCGCAAAGCCAGCTGGCCCAGACCGTGCGCGAGGTGCGCGGCCTGTTCGCCAACAACCATGTGTTGCAGACCCAGATGCAGGCCCGCGTGGCCGAGATCCGCCGCCAGGAGGTGCAGCTGGCCTCGTTGGAGGCCGATGTGGCCCGCCGCAGCCCGCTGCTCGCCACTGGCGCCATCGGCCGCGAAGAGCTGGAGCATGCCAAGAGCCAGGTGGCCAGTTCGCGCAACAGCCTGCAGGCCGCCCAGGCCGCACTGCTGACGGCGCAGCGCCAGCTGGAAAGCAACCAGGTCATGACCGAAGGCCTGACCGTGGCCGAGCACCCCAATGTCCAGCGCGCCGCCGCCCGCGTGCGCGAGGCGTATCTGGCCCTGCAGCGCGTGGAAGTGCCGGCGCCGGTGGATGGCTGGGTGGCCCGACGCAGCGTGCAGCTCGGCCAGCGCGTGGCGGCTGGTGCGCCGCTGATGTCGGTGGTGGGCCTGCAGCAGGTCTGGGTCGATGCCAATTTCAAGGAAGGCCAACTCGCCCGCCTGCACATCGGCCAGCCCGCCACCCTGGTTGCCGACGTCTACGGCAAGAAGGTCGAGTTCAAGGGCCAGATCGCCGGCCTCGGCGCCGGCACCGGCGCGGCGTTTGCCCTGCTGCCGGCGCAAAACGCCACCGGCAACTGGATCAAGGTGGTGCAGCGCGTGCCGGTTCGCATCGCGCTCGATGCCAAGCAGGTGGCCGAACACCCGCTGCGTGTGGGCCTGTCCATGAATGTCAGCGTCGATGTGCAGGACCAAAGCGGCAAGAGCCTGGCTGAAGCCCAAGCCCGCCAGGCCCCGCTGGCCCAGACCTCGGTGTTCGAGCGCCAGGACCAGGCAGCCGATGCCGAGGTGGCCCGCATCATCAAGGCAAACCTTGGCAACAAGGCGGGCGGCAAGTCCGCCGCCCCGGCGGCCAAGGCCTGAGCGGCGAGGCCCTCGCATGAGTAACTCCTCCGCGACTGACCCTCGGGCCCCGCAGGCCTCGCTGGTGCCACCGGCGCCACCGCCGCCGCTGCAGGGCTCGGCCCTGGTGCTCGGCACCCTGGCCCTGTCTCTGGCCACCTTCATGAATGTGCTGGATTCGTCCATCGCCAATGTCTCGCTGCCGGCGATCTCAGGCGATCTGGGCGTGAGCCCGGTGCAAGGCACCTGGGTCATCACCAGCTTTGGCGTGGCCAATGCCATTTCGGTGCCCTTGACCGGCTGGCTGACCCAGCGCTTCGGCGCGGTGCGCCTGTTCACAGCCAGCGTGCTGCTCTTCGTGCTGGCCTCCTGGCTGTGCGGCTTCGCGCATTCGCTGGAGATGCTGATCGCCTGCCGCGTGCTGCAAGGCCTGGTCGCCGGCCCCATGATCCCGCTCTCGCAGACCCTGCTGCTGAGCAGCTTTCCGGCTGCCAAGGCTGGCACGGCGCTGGCGCTTTGGGGCATGACCACCCTGGTGGCGCCCGTGGTCGGGCCGCTGCTGGGCGGCTGGATCACCGACAACGTCTCCTGGCCCTGGATTTTTTACATCAATGTGCCGGTGGGCTTGTTCTCGGCGGTGCTGACCTGGCAGCTCTACCGCAAACGTGAGACGCCGATCAAGAAGCTGCCCATCGACGGCGTGGGCCTGGCCCTGCTGGTGATCTGGGTTGGCGCGCTGCAGATCATGCTGGACAAGGGCAAGGAGCTGGACTGGTTCGCCAGCGGCGAGATCCAGATCCTGGCGGTCGCTGCGGCCGTGGGCTTTGCCTTCTTCGTCGCCTGGGAGCTGACCGACAAGCACCCGGTGGTGGACCTGCGCCTCTTTGCCCGCCGCAACTTCATCTTCGGCTCGGCCACCCTGTCCATCGGCTACGGGCTGTTCTTCGGCAATGTGGTGCTGCTGCCGCTGTGGCTGCAGCAATGGATGGGCTACACCGCGACGGACGCCGGCATGGCGCTGGCGCCGGTGGGCCTGCTGGCCATCCTGCTCTCACCCGTGGTGGGCAAGAACGTGGCCCGGGTGGACCCGCGCAAGATCGGCACCTTTGCCTTTCTGATGTTTGCCCTGGTGCTGTGGATGCGCTCCAACTTCACCACGCAGACCGATTTCGCCACCATCATGGTGCCGACGATTCTGCAAGGTGCGGCCCTGGCCTGCTTCTTCATCCCGCTGACCACGCT
>JAIXSD010000606.1 GCA_027484885.1 Rubrivivax sp. | reverse complement strand
TTGCAATGCTCACGCACCACCTGCAGCACCTCGCGATTGACCAGGGTGGCGAAGACGATGGCGCGCCGGCCTTCCGCTTCGCTGGTCTGGTTGATCTCGTGCACCACCTGGTGGGCTTTCTCGGCCGTGTCCACAAACGGGCGGCGCACATGGCGCGGCTTGCCCGGGAACTGGGCCAGGATGGAGTTACCAAAGGTCTCGGCAGTGATGCCGGTACCGTCCGAGACAAAGTACACGGTGCGATTGGGCATGGTCAGAAGGCTCTAGAGTCTTTCTTCATCATAAGTCGGGCGAGCCCGTAGAATTGCCCGAAATGTCCTGCCTTCGCGCCATGACCATCCCCTCCTCACAAACAGAATTACAAAGAATCGGCCGGGATGCCGTGTGGCTGCATTTCATGGGGGGCGCCGCGGGCGCCCCGGCGGGACTCCGGAATTTTCAACATCACGGAGTTTTCCCATGTCTGCACGCTTTGAGCCGACCGCCCTGGTCGTCCCCTTTGAGAATCTGAGGATGAGCGACGTCGAGGTCGTTGGCGGTAAGAACGCCAGCCTCGGCGAGATGATTTCGGAGCTGTCCTCCTCGGGCGTCCGCGTGCCCGGTGGCTTTGCCACCACGGCCCATGCCTTCCGAGAGTTCCTCAAGCACGAAGGCCTGGACAAGCGCATCGAAGCGCGCCTGGCCACCCTGAACACCGACGATGTGCGCGCTCTGGCCGAGGCCGGTGCGGAAATCCGCGGCTGGCTGGAGGCGCAGCCCTTCCCGGCGGATCTGGAAGCGCAGATCCGCAGCTCCTTCGCCAAGCTCACGGCCGACCACCCCGATGTGTCCTTCGCCGTGCGCTCCTCTGCCACGGCCGAAGACCTGCCCGATGCGTCCTTCGCCGGCCAGCAGGAAACCTTCCTGAACGTGGTGGGCATCGAAGAGGTGCTGCACAAGATGAAGGAGGTGTTCGCCTCCCTCTACAACGACCGCGCCATCAGCTACCGCGTGCACAAGGGCTTTGCCCATGCCGACGTGGCCCTGTCGGCCGGCGTGCAGCGCATGGTGCGTTCCGACCTGGGCTCGGCCGGCGTGATGTTCACCATCGACACCGAGAGCGGCTTCAAGGACGTGGTGTTCATCACCTCCAGCTACGGCCTTGGTGAGACCGTGGTGCAGGGCGCCGTGAACCCGGACGAGTTCTATGTGCACAAGCCCGCCCTGGCGCGTGGCAAGCTGCCCATCATCCGACGTAACCTCGGATCCAAGCTGATCCGCATGGAGTTCACTTCGCCCGAAGAGAAGGCCGCCAGCGGTAAGCTGGTCAAGACCGTGGACACCCTGCCCGAGGCGCGCAACCGCTACTCGCTGAACGATGCGGAAGTGATCGAGCTGTCCAAGTACGCGCTCATCATCGAGCAGCATTACCAGCGCCCCATGGACATTGAATGGGGCCGTGATGGCGTCGATGGCCAGCTCTACATCCTCCAGGCCCGCCCGGAGACGGTGAAGAGCCAAGCCGAAGGCCAGGTCGAGCACAGCTACAAGCTCAAGGGCCACAGCGCCGTGCTGGCGGAAGGCCGTGCCATCGGCCAGAAGATCGGCACCGGCCCGGTGCGCCTGGTCGAGAGCGTGGCCGAGATGGAGCGCGTGCAGCCTGGCGATGTGCTGGTCACCGACATGACCGACCCGAACTGGGAGCCGGTGATGAAGCGCGCGGCCGCCATCGTCACCAACCGCGGTGGCCGCACCTGCCACGCGGCCATCATCGCCCGCGAGCTGGGCATTCCGGCCGTGGTCGGCTGCGGCAACGCGACCGAAACGCTCAAGGATGGTCAGCTGGTCACCGTGGCCTGCTCGGAAGGCGACACCGGCTACATCTACGACGGTTTGCTGGAAACGGAAGTCAGCGAGGTGCACCGCGGCGAGCTGCCGTACTGCCCTATCAAGATCATGATGAACGTCGGCAACCCGCAGCTGGCCTTCAACTTCGCGCAGATGCCCAGCGCCGGTGTCGGCCTGGCTCGGCTCGAGTTCATCATCAACAACAATATCGGCGTCCACCCCAAGGCCATCCTGGACTATCCGAACATCGATGCTGATCTGAAGAAGGCTGTCGAATCGGTGGCCCGCGGCCATGCCTCGCCGCGCGCCTTTTACGTGGACAAGCTCGTCGAAGGTATCGCTACCATCGCCGCGGCCTTCTACCCGCGCCCGGTGATCGTGCGCCTGTCCGACTTCAAGAGCAACGAGTACCGCAAGCTGATCGGTGGCTCGCGCTACGAGCCCGATGAAGAAAACCCGATGCTGGGTTTCCGTGGCGCCTCGCGCTACATCAGCGGTGAGTTCTCGGATGCCTTTGCCATGGAGTGCGAGGCGCTCAAGCGCGTGCGCATCGACATGGGCCTGAGCAATGTCGAGATCATGGTTCCCTTTGTGCGTACGGTGCGCCAGGCCGAGCGCGTGGTCGGCATGCTGGCCGAGCGTGGCCTCAAGCGTGCGGCCGACGGCGGCACCGACGGCCTGCGCGTCATCATGATGTGCGAAGTGCCCAGCAATGCCATCCTGGCCGAGCAGTTCCTGGAGCACTTCGATGGCATGTCGATCGGCTCCAACGATCTGACCCAGCTGACCCTGGGCCTGGACCGCGATTCAGGCCTGGAGCAATTGGCCGGTGACTTTGACGAGCGCGACCCGGCCGTCAAGGCCATGATCTCGCGCGCCATTGCCGCTTGCCGTGCCACCGGCAAGTACGTGGGCATCTGCGGCCAAGGCCCCAGCGACCACCCTGATTTCGCCGACTGGTTGGCCAGCGAGGGCATTGTGTCCATCTCCCTGAACCCGGACACGGTGATCGAAACCTGGCAGCGCCTGGCCAAGCGCTGAAGGCGCAGCGCCGATGCTTGGGCATCGGCTTGTTGCTGAGATCCTGGGCGGCCCGCTTGATGCGGGCCGTTTTTCATATGGGCTGCCGAGCTTGTGCGGGCCGCTTTGCTCGTGCGGGCTGTCTGCAGCGGGGATCGCGCAGCCTCGGGTTTTCGGTATCGACAGCAAGGGCCTGCCGCTCGCATGATGGCAGTCGGCCACCGGCCACGGCGCATCCTCGCTGCCGCCTTCTTGTGCTCACGTCGCCCAGACCTGCTGACCTACCGTGGCTTTCGTTCGCTCCCGCTCCTTTGCCTCCCGGCCGCCGCTGCCGCTGGCGGCGCGCATGAAGCGCATCTACCTGGGCTTCACCCTGGGCTTTTTGTTCTTCCTGTTGTGCCTGGCGGTGCTGGAGCGGCTGGGCTTGTCCAAGAGCGGCATTGGCATCAGTTTTCTAGCCGCCACTGTGGTGGTCTATGCCTGCATCGGCCTGTTCAGCCGCACCACCAATGCCGACGAGTACTACGTGGCCGGCCGCCGCGTGCCCGCCATCTTCAATGGCATGGCGGCGGGCGCCGATTGGATGAGTGCGGCCAGCTTCATCGGCCTGGCCGGCACGCTCTACCTCAGTGGCTACGGCGGCTTGGCCTATGTGCTGGGCTGGACAGGGGGCTTCTGCCTGGTAGCGCTGTGCCTGGCGCCGTACTTGCGGCAGTTTGGCCAGTACACCATCCCGGACTTTCTCGGTGCCCGCTACGGCGGCATGGCGCCGCGGCTGCTGGGCGCTTTGGCGGCCATGCTGGTGTCGTTCATCTATGTGGTGGCGCAAATTTACGGGGTGGGCCTGATCACGGCGCGCCTGACCGGCTTCAGCTTTGAGATCGGCGTGTTTCTCGGTCTAGGTGGCGTGCTGGTTTGTTCATTCCTGGGCGGCATGCGGGCGGTGACCTGGACGCAGGTGGCGCAGTACATCGTGCTGCTGCTGGCTTACTTGGTGCCGGTGATCTGGATGAGCGTCAAGCAGACCGGCACGCCGCTGCCTCAGCTCAGTTACGGGCAGCAGTTGCAGCAGATCAGCGCCACCGAGCAGCGGCTGCTGCAAGACCCGGGCGAGCTTCAGGTGAGGGCGGTATTTGCCGAGCGGGCGGCGGGTTTCGAGCACAAGCTGCAAGATGTGCCGCAAGCCCTGGCCGATGAGCGCGCCGAGGCAGCGCGCCAGGTGGCAGCGCTCAAGGCTCAGGACGCGCCCCTGGCAGCCATCCAGGCTGCAGAGAAGCGCCAGGCAGCCTTGCCGCGCACGCCCAGCGAAGCAGCCGAGCAATGGCAGCGAGGGCAGGCCAGCAACGAAGCCCGCGCCCAGCCCCTGGGTGGCATGCCGGAGCATGCGCTGGCCTATGCGGGCAATCCTCAGGGCAGCGCGCCGGAGCAGCACAAGTTCGAGGAATCGCGTCGCAATTTCCTGGCCCTGGTGTTCTGCCTCATGGTCGGCACGGCCGGGCTGCCGCATCTCTTGACCCGCTTTTACACAACGCCCACGGTGCGTGAGGCGCGCAGCTCGGTGGCCTGGTCGCTGCTTTTCATCTCGCTGCTCTACATCACCGCGCCGGCCCTGGCCGTGATGGTCAAGTACGAGGTCTTCACCCATCTGGTGGGCACGCCCTTCGAGCAATTGCCCGGCTGGATCATGCAATGGACCCGGGTCGACCCCGGGCTGCTGGCGGTCAGCGATGTCAATGGCGACGGCATCCTGCAGCT
>JAIXSD010000652.1 GCA_027484885.1 Rubrivivax sp. | reverse complement strand
TGTACCGGCTGTACCGGCTGCAGCGTCTTCAGCCGCCTCGCGCTGATCGGGCCGCCGCCATGTGGTTCACCCGCGTTTCCATCCAGAACCCCGTCATGGCCGTCATGGTCATGATGGCTTTTGTCGTGCTGGGCCTGTTCAGCTACCAGCGCCTGTCGGTCGATCAGTTCCCCAATATCGACTTCCCCACCGTGGTGGTGCAGATGGACTACCCGGGCGCCTCGCCCGAGATCGTCGAGAGCGAAGTCACCAAGAAGGTGGAGGAGGCCGTCAACACGGTGGCCGGCATCAATGCCCTGACCTCGCGCTCCTACGAGGGCAGCTCGGTGGTCATCATCGAGTTCAACCTCGATGTCGACGGCCGCAAGGCCGCCGAGGATGTGCGCGAGAAAGTGGCCCTGATGCGGCCGCTGCTGCGCGACGAGGTCAAGGACCCGCGCATCTCGCGCTTTGACCCACAGAGCACGCCCATCTTCAACGTCGCCATCCTCTCGGAAGACGGCAACAAGAACACCCAGGAGCTCACCACCTGGGCCACGCAGGTGCTGCAAAAGCGCCTGGAGAATGTGCGCGGCGTGGGCTCGGTCAGCGTGGTGGGCGGCTTGCAGCGCCAGATCCAGCTGCAGCTGCGCCCGCAGGCCATGGAGGCGCTGGGCATCACGGTGGACCAGGTGCTGGCCGCCGTGCGGAGCGAGAACCAGGAGCTGCCCATGGGCAATCTGCGCTCGCTGGAGCAGGAGCGGGTGGTGCAGATCAATGCCCGGCTCAAGCGGCCCGAGGACTTCCGCGACATCGTGGTGGCGCGCAAGGGCGGCGCCTCGGTCAAGCTCTGGCAGGTGGCCGATGTGGTGGACGGCCCGCAGGAGGTGGAAAGCCTGGCCCTCTACAACGGCCAGCGCACGGTGCTGCTGAGCGTGCAGAAGAGCCAGGGCGAGAACACCATCGAGGTGGTGGACGGCCTGCAGCGCGCGCTGAAAGACGCGCAAGACCTGACCCCGCCGGGCGTCAAGATCGAGGTCAACCGCGACAACTCGCGCGCGATCCGCGTCTCGGTGGCCAATGTCAAACGCACGCTGTTCGAGGGCGCGGCGCTGACCATCCTGATCGTGTTCCTGTTCCTGAACAGCTGGCGCTCGACCGTCATCACCGGCCTGACCCTGCCGATCGCCTTGATCGGCACCTTTTTGTTCATGTATGCCTTCGGCTTCACCATCAACAACATCACCATGATGGCGCTCAGCCTGTGCGTGGGCTTGTTGATCGATGACGCCATCGTCGTGCGCGAGAACATCGTGCGCCATGTGCAGATGGGCGCCACGCCGCGCCAGGCAGCGCTGGACGGCACGGCCGAGATCGGCCTGGCGGTGCTGGCCACCACCTTGTCCATCGTCGCGGTGTTTCTGCCGATCGGCTTCATGGGCGGCATTGTTGGCAAGTTCTTCCACGAGTTCGGCATCACCATCGTCGCGGCGGTGCTGATCTCCATGTTCGTGAGCTTCACCCTGGACCCGATGCTGTCCAGCGTCTGGCATGACCCTCAAGCTCATGGGGTGCACCGGGGCCCACCGGTGACCTTGTACGACAAGACCCTGGGCCGCCTGACCGGCGCGGTCGATCGCTTCACCAACTGGCTGTCGGCGGGCTACCAGCGCATCCTGGCCTGGTCGCTGCGCCACAAGGGCGCCACCTTGTTGATCGCGCTGGCAACGTTCTTGTCCAGCTTTGTGCTGCTGGCCGGTGTGGGCAAGGAGTTTGTGCCCAAGGCCGACCTGTCGGAGACGCAGATCAATTTCTACACCCCCGTGGGTTCGGCCCTGGAGGTGACCGAGGCGCGCGCCAAGCAGATCGACGCCTTGCTGCGCGAGCTGCCCGAGGTGCGCTACACCGTGGCCACCATCAACAGCGGCTTTGCGGCCGGCAAGATTTACGGCGCCATCTATGTGCGTCTGGTGGACCGCAAGGACCGCCAGCGCAGCGTGGCCGACCTGGCCGAACCGATGCGTCAGCGCCTGGCGACCGTGCCTGGCATCACCGTCACCAACATCGGCCAGACCGATCTGGGCGGGGGCAAGAGCCTGCAGTTCTCCATCCAGGGCAGCGATCTGGGCGAGCTGGAGCGCATTTCCAAGCAGGTGGTGGCCCGGCTGCAGAAGATCCCCGGCCTGGTGGACCTGGACACCACGCTCAAGCCCAACAAGCCGACCGTCTCGGTCGAGGTGAAGCGCGATGTGGCGGCCGATGCCGGCCTCAACGTCAATGCCCTGGCCGGCACGCTGCGCACCTTGCTGGCCGGCACGACCGTGGGCAACTGGCGCGCGTCCGACGGCGAGAACTACGACGTGCTGGTGCGTCTGGGGCCGCAAAGCCGCGACTCGCTGGCCGACCTGCAGCGCATGCCCATCAACCTGCCGGCAGCCGCCGACGGCATGCCGCGGGTGATGGCGCTGTCCCAGCTGGCCGAGGTGCGCCCCTCGACCGGGCCGAACCAGATCAACCGCCGCGACATGGCTCGCGAAATCACCATCGACGCCAATGCCCTGGGCCGCAGCTCGGGCGAGGTGTCGGCCGACATCAAGAAGGTGCTGGACGAGATCGCCTTCCCGCCCGGCTACCGCTACAGCTTTGGCGGCTCGACCAAGAACATGAACGAGTCTTTCCAGTACGCCGTGGGCGCCCTGGGCCTGGCCGTGGTCTTCATCTACATGATTCTGGCCAGCCAGTTCAAGAGCTTTTTGCAGCCGCTGGCGCTGATGAGCTCGCTGCCGCTGACCTTGGTGGGGGTGTTCCTGGCCTTGCTGCTGTTCCGCTCCACACTCAATATGTTCAGCGTCATCGGCATCGTCATGCTGATGGGTTTGGTGACCAAGAACGCGATTCTGCTGATCGACTTCGCCATCCGCTCGCGGGCCGGCCAGCATGGCAATGGCGTGGACCAGGAACCCATGGAGCGCGAGGCGGCCTTGTTGCATGCGGCCCATGTGCGCCTGCGGCCCATTCTGATGACCACCCTGGCCATGGTATTTGGCATGGTGCCTCTGGCTTTTGCGTTGACCGAGGGCTCCGAGCAGCGCGCGCCCATGGGGCAGGCGGTGATTGGCGGGGTGATCACCTCCTCGCTGCTGACCCTGGTGGTGGTGCCGGTGATCTACTGCTACCTGGACGATCTGGCCGCCTGGGCGAAACGGCGCTGGACAGGAAATAGAATTCCCGCTGTACCAGGCCCGGCCGACGCCGCCGCCGCGGATTGACAGCACAACACGGAAAGACTGACCGAGATGAACATCGAACAAGCCCGCTTCAACATGATCGAACAGCAGATCCGCCCCTGGGACGTGCTGGACGCTGGCGTGCTGCAGCTGCTGGCCGTGGTGAAGCGTGAAGACTTCGTGCCGCCGGCCAGCAAGGGCCTGGCCTTCATGGACACCGAAGTGGCCCTGGCCGGCGGCCAGCGCATGCTGGCCCCGCGCGTCGAGGCCCGCCTGCTGCAAGAGCTGAAGGTGGCGCGCCATGAGAAGGTGCTGGAAGTGGGCACCGGCAGCGGCTTCATGGCCGCGCTGCTGGGCCACCGCGCCCAGCGCGTGCTGAGCCTGGAAATCAACCCCGAGCTGGCCGCCCAGGCCACGCTCAACCTCAAGCGAGCCGGCGTGCTCAACGTCACCGTGCTGGAGCAAGACGGCTCGCAAGGCCTGGCCAAGGAAGCCCCGTTTGACGTGATCCTGCTCTCGGGTTCGGTGGCCGAGGTGCCGTCGGCGCTGCTGGCCCAGCTCAAGGTGGGTGGTCGCCTGGCCGGCATCGTCGGCGAGGAGCCGGTGATGCGCGCCCAGCTGATCACCCGCGTGGACGACAAGAACTACCGCACGACCGAGCTTTTCGACACCGTGGCGCCGCGCCTGCAGGGCTTTGCCGAGCGCAGCAGCTTCCAGTTCTGAGCTGCCGCCCTGTGATGCTGCCTTCCTTGAGCGTCAGCGATCTGCGAGACCTGTGTGCGCGCAGCGCACCCGGGGAGGCCGCGGGAACGGCGGACCCGCTACCTTTGCTGCTCGATGTGCGAGAGCTCTGGGAAGCGGCGCTGGCCCGCATCGAGATCGAAGGGCTGGCCACGCGACTGATCCCCATGGGCCAGCTGCCCGAGCGCCTGGACGAATTGGACCGCCTGCAGTCCATCGTCTGTTATTGCCATCACGGCATGAGAAGTCTGCAAGTCGTCGCATTTCTGCAGCGTCAGGGCTTCGATTCCGTCTATAACCTCGCCGGTGGCATTGATGCGTGGTCCTTGCAGATTGACCCTGGCGTGCCCCGCTACTGATGACCAAACCCAACAAGCGCGCATCCCGCTAGGATCGCGGCTCAGGAATCAAAAAGCTAATCGCTGACAAGGAAGCTCATGCGTGACCCCCGTGCAATGAATTCGCGCCACTCCTCCAACCCGGGCCGTGCCCTGAGCCGCATCGGCATGGCCCTGGCCTTGTTGATGGCCGGCGGCGCCCAGGCGCAAAGCCTGCAGGAGCTCTACGACGCGGCCCGCGCATTCGATGCCCAATACCTGTCCGCCCGCGCCCTGGCCGATTCCGCCCAGTACAAGGCCGCACAGGCCGATGCCTTGGCTCGCCCCACCCTGGGCCTGGGCGTCACGGCCAAGCGCGATGAGACCGATCCGCCGAACTTCAGCCGCGTCGGCTCGACCTCGCTGACAGCCGGCCTGCAGGGCAAGTACGCGCTCTACAACCGCAGCAACCAGCTGACCATCTCGCAGGCACAGCTGGGCCTGACCGTGGCCCAGGCCGATTTGGAAACCGCCGAACAAGACCTGATCGTGCGCGTGGCCCAGGCCTACTTTGACGTGCTGGGCGCGCAAGACGCGCTGGGCACCGCCCGCGCCAGCAAGGCCATGATTTCCGAGCAGCTGGCTTCGGCCAAGCGCAATTTCGAAGTCGGCACCCAGACCATCACCGACACCCGCGAAGCGCAAGCCCGCTACGACCTGGCCCTGGCCACCGAAATCGCGGCCGAGAACGACCTGCGCATCAAGAGCGTGACCCTGGATCAGCTGGTCGGCCGCAACGGCGTGACGCCCAAGCCCCTGGCCGTGCCTGTGGCCCTGCCGGCAGTGACGCCGCTGACCGTGGACCCCTGGGTGGCGCAGGCCGAAGAGCAGCACCCCCTGGTGCGCAAGGCCCGCCTGGGCCTGGATTCCGCCAAGATTGAAATCGACAAGGCCCGCGCCGCCGAAGGCGTGACGCTGGACCTCAACGGCAGCCTGGGCACCGTCAATGCACGCGGCGCGGGTGCGCAGCTCAAGGGCACGACCAACAATGCCAGCCTGGGCGTGACCCTGAGCCTGCCGCTCTACACCGGCGGCGCCACGCAAAACCGCATCAAGGAAACCCTGGCCCTGGAAGAGAAGTCGCGCAACGACCTCGACTACGCCCGCCGCGCCGTGTCCGAGGGCACCAAGCGCGCCTTCTTCGGCGTGCAGTCGCTGACCGCCCAGGTCAAGGCGCTGGAAGCGGCCGAGTCCTCGTCCAAGCTGGCGCTGGAAGCCACTCAGCTGGGCTACAAGGTCGGCGTGCGGGTCAATCTGGACGTGCTCAATGCCCAGACCCAGCTCTTCAACACCCAGCAAAACCTGGCCAAGGCGCGCTACGACGTGGTCATGACCAGCCTCAAGCTGCGCCAGGCCTCGGGCCAGCTCAAGCCGGAGGATGTGTCGGCGGTGAACCAGCTGCTGGCCAAGTAATCGTTGCAAGTCAACGCTGCGGGCTCCGGCCTGCGCAGCCCGCCCGAGCCTTGTGCTCCGGCGGGCTTTTTCTTGGCCGCGCCCCGGGCCTGTCATGGTGGCTGGGCGAGAATACCGGCCATGCTTTACTTGCTCTCTCCCGCCAAGTCGCTGGACTACGAAACCCCGGTTCCCGACGACCTCAAGCCGCTGATCAGCCAGCCGCAGTTCACCGCCCAGTCGAGTGAATTGATCCAGGTGCTCAAGACCCAGACGCCGGCGGACATCGCCCGCCTGATGGACCTGTCCGAGGCCTTGTCCGAGCTCAATGTGGCCCGTTACCAGGCCTGGCGCCCCCGCTTCAC
>JAIXSD010000376.1 GCA_027484885.1 Rubrivivax sp. | reverse complement strand
TTCGGCCGCAACACGCCGGCCGGCGTGGTCAAGTTCGATTCGGTCAAGCCGGGCAAGAAGCAGGAGGGCTATGCCAGCTTCTCCTACGGCACCTACGGCACCAGCAACCTCGAAGGCGCCTTCAACCTGCCGCTGAGCGGCGAGTGGGCCGCGCGCATCTCGGCCCAGGTCCAGCATCGCGACGATTGGGTCAAGAACCAGGTGCCCAATGCCCAGACCCCGGCCACCGAAGGCTATGACGACCGCGCCGTGCGCATCCAGGCCCTGTACGAGCCGAGCAAGACCTTCAGCGCCCTGTTCAATGTGCACAACCGCGAGCTGGACGGCTCGCCGCGCATGTTCCGTTCCAGCATCATCAAGCCGGGTACCAACGAACTGGTCGCCGGCTTCGACCCGGCCAAAATGTACATCGACGGCAAGAACGAGCAGCGCCTGCACGCCACCGGCGGCAGCGCCAAGCTCAAGTGGGTGATGGGTGACCTGACCCTGCACTCGATCACCGCCATCGAAACCGTGCAGCCCTTCAGCCGCGCCGATGTGGACGGCGGCTACATCCTGCGGGTGATCCCCAGCAACTTCAAGCTGCCGCCCTACGACAAGGAAGGCGAGGTGTTCTTCCCGGTCGAAACCTCGGACGCTTTGCGTGACCACCGCCAGCTGAGCCAGGAACTGCGCCTGGAGTCGAACGCCGCCGGCCCGCTGCGCTGGCAAGGTGGCGCCTACTTCTTCGACGAGCGTTACACCATGGAGTCGTATGACTACACGGCGGCCGTACCGCCCCTGGTCAGCACGCGCCAGACCAACAAGGCCTGGGCCTTGTTCGGCTCGGTCAACTATGAAGTCTCCCCTGAGCTGAAGCTGCGCGCCGGCCTGCGCTACACCAACGACAAGAAGACCCTGGCCACCACCGGCAAGGTCATCGACACCGCAGGCACCAGCGCCGAGACCGACAACAACAAGGTCAACTGGGACCTGTCCGGCACCTACAGCCTGAGCCGCGACACCAACCTCTACGCCCGCGTGGCCACCGGCTTCCGTGCCGCCTCCATCTACCCGGCCGACGCCTTCGGTGCGCAGAGCAAGGCCCGCCCGGAGAACGTCACCTCCTACGAGCTGGGCATCAAGAGCGACTTCTGGGAGCGCCGCGCCCGCCTGTCGGCCAATGTTTTCTCCTACAAGGTCAAGGATCAGCAGCTGACGGCCGTGGGCTCGACCAGCAATACCAACACCCTGCTCAATGCCAGCAAGGCCACCGGCCAGGGCTTCGAGGTCAACCTCGATCTGCTGCCCACCGAGAACCTGATGCTGACCCTGGGTGCCAGCTACAACGACACCAAGATCAAGGACGCCAGCCTGTTTGACGTGCGCCCCGGCAGCGGCGCCACCCCCATCGGCACGCCCGATGGCCAGGGCCGTTACAGCCTCTACAACACCCCCCTGCCCAACGCGCCCAAGTGGATTGCCAACGTGACCGCGCGTTACGGCATGCCGCTGGCCGATGGCAGCGAAGTGTTTGTCTACACCGATTGGGCCTACCGCTCGAAGATCAACTTCTTCCTGCTGCCCTCGGTGGAGTTCACCGGCAAATCCCTGCTGGAAGGCGGCGTGCGCGTCGGCTACATCTGGAACAACGGCAAGTACGAAGTCGCCGCCTTCGGCCGCAACATCACCAACAAGGTGGTGGTCAACGGCGCCATCGCCTTCAACAACCTGACCGGCTTCATCAACGACCCGCGCACCTACGGCCTGCAGTTCAAGGCCTTGTTCTGAAGCTGATTTCCGGTGCATGACACCGGGAATTCGCACATTCGGCAGCCCGTCCCTCTAAGGGGGGACGGGCTTTTTTGCGCCTCTACAATGTGTTGCAAACCCCTGCATGAAGCCTCCATGAACGCCTCGACCTCTGCCGCCGCCCCCGCCACGCCCGACCTGCTGGCCCAGGAATTTGTTGCCTTCGCGGTCGAATCCGGCGTGCTGCGCTTCGGTGAGTTCAAAACGAAAGCCGGGCGTCTGAGCCCTTACTTTTTCAATGCCGGCCTGTTCGACGACGGCGCCAAGCTGGGTCGCCTGGTGCAGTTCTACGCCCAGCGTTTGATCGCCTCGGGCCTGCAGTTCGACATGATCTTCGGCCCCGCCTACAAGGGCATCACCCTGGCCGCCGCCCTGTCGGTGGAGCTGGCGCGTCTGGGCCACAACAAGCCCTACGCCTACAACCGCAAGGAAGCCAAGGACCACGGCGAAGGCGGCACCCTGGTCGGTGCGCCGGTGCGGGGTCGGGTCTTGATCATTGACGATGTGATCTCCGCCGGCACCTCGGTGCGTGAGTCCATCGCCATGATCGCCGCCGCGGGCGCCACGCCCTGCGGCGTGACCATCGCGCTGGATCGGCAAGAGAAGGCGGTCGAGAACGGCGTCGAGAGCCCCAAGTCCGCCGTGCAGTACGTCAGCGAAGAATTGCAACTGCCGGTGATCGCCATTGCCGGCCTGGCCGACTTGCTGGAATACTTGCGCACCACCAGCGACAGCGGTGTCACCGCCTACGCGGGCGCTGTCCAGGCGTATCGGGATCGTTACGGAGTCTGATGAGCGCTGCTCCTGCCTTGGCCGACTGCATCACCCCCACCATGCGTACCTCGTGGTCCGTCTGCTCGGCTGCTGCGCTGGCCCTGGGTTGCGTGGCCACCGCACAAGCCATCGCTCAGCCGCCCTCACCAGGCCCCAGCGGCATTTACAGCTGCACCCTGCCTGACGGCCGCCGCCTCACCTCAGACCGGCCGATCGCCGAATGCACCGCCCGCGAACAGCGCATCCACAATGCCGACGGCTCGCTGCGCGCCGTGCTGCCGCCTTTTCTCTCGCCCGAGGAGCGTGCGGCGCAAGAGGCCAAGGAGCGCCGCCTCGCCGCCGAGCAGGCCGCCAAGAACGACGCCATCCGCCGTGACCGCAATCTGATGCTGCGCTTTCCAAACGCGCAAGTTCATCAGCAGGCACGCACGGCTGCGCTCGACGATGTCAAGAAAGGCATCGAGATCTCTGAGCGCCGCATCAAGGAGCTGGCGCTGGAGCGCAAGCCCTTGCTCGACGAGACCGAGTTCTACAAGGGCAAGCCCCTGCCGCCCAAACTCAAGCAGCAGCTGGACCGCAACGACGCCGCCTCCACCGCCCAGCAGCAGCTGATCGGCAATTCGCG
>JAIXSD010000232.1 GCA_027484885.1 Rubrivivax sp. | reverse complement strand
CCCCTGCGCATCGAGTACGCCACCCAGCCCGACGGCACCAGCCGCCAGCTGGTCGAGCTCTGGAACAAGGGCATGGACGCGCTGCACATCAAGATGACGTTCAAGACCGCCAAATGGCCCGAGAACCTCAAGTCGGCCAACTCGGCCAAGCTGCAGATGTGGGGTGTCAGCTGGGTCGCCTCGACCCCGGACAACGACACCTTCCTGGCCCTGGGCGACGGCCGCGCCAAGGGCAAGGCCAACAAGGCACGCTTCGACCTACCGGCCTTCAACGCCCTGTACGAAAAACAAAAAGCCCTGCCCGACGGCCCCGAGCGCCAGGCCGTGATGCGCGAAGCCCAGCGCCTGCTGATCGCCTACATGCCCTACAAGATGGACATCCACCGCATCTTCACCGACCTGGCCCAGCCCTGGGTGATCGGCTACGAGCGCAATGTCTTCGTCCGCACCTTCTGGAACTATGTGGACATCGACCAGGAGCGCTTTCAGCGCGAAGCCAAGTAAGCCCGAGCGGGCGGCCCTCGCGGCCGCCTTGGGGTTCGACTGCATGGCCGAGCCCCGACATTGGCACTAGACTCCGCCCCAGATCAGAACGCTGAAGCAGCGCCACGCGCCGCTCCAGCGTCCCGCACCACCGAACGCGCCGCAGCCCCTGGCTGGCCGGCGCGTTTGTTTGCCGAGGATGCGTTCGCATCGGGCAAGGTGGCCGGGGCGATGGTCTGAGGGGTGCGGCGCTAAAGTTCCGCCCCCCTTCAGCCCCCGCCGCGCGCCGCCCTCCCGCTGGCCAGAAACGACGCAGGCGAGGAAAGAGGAGACGCGAATGATGTGGAGGAGACGCCAGCAGCCCTGCCCGCTGCGGCCCGTGCTGACGCTGGCCTGGGCCCTGTCCCTGGCCGCCGGTCTGCTGGGGCAACGCGCTGCCGAGGCCGCCCCCGAGCCCGGCCCGGCCGCGACATCGGCCCGGGCCCAGGCTCATGTGCTGCGCATGGCCTTCCCGATCGCCGAGACCAGCCTGGACCCGGCCCAGATCAGCGATGAGTACTCCAGCGAGATCGTCGCCAACATCTTCGAGTCGCCCCTGGCCTACGACTACCTGGCCCGGCCGGTCCAGCTCAAGCCGCTGACGGCCGCAGCCCTGCCCGAGGTCAGCGCCGACTTCAAGCAGTTCACCCTGCGCATCAAGCCCGGCATCCATTTCGCCGCAGACCCGGCGTTCAAAGGCAAGCCCCGCGAGCTGGTGGCGGCCGACTATGCCTATGCGCTCAAGCGCCATTTCGACCCGCGCCTGCGCAGCCCCCATTTCGCCAATCTGGAGAGCGAGCAGATCCTGGGCCTGGCGGCCCTGCGCGAGCGCAGCGTCAAAAGCGGCAAGCCCTTCGACTACGACGCCCCGGTCGAGGGCCTGCAAACGCCGGACCGCTACACCCTGGTCATCAAGCTGGGCCGGCCCAGCCCCCGCTTCGCCCACCGCCTGGCCCAGCCCATGAGCCTGGCCCTGGCGCGCGAGGTGGTGGAGGCCTACGGCGACAGCATCGGAGAGCACCCGGTGGGCACCGGGCCTTTTGTGCTCAAGGACTGGCGGCGCGCCTCGCGCCTGGTGCTGGAGCGCAACCCGGGCTTCCGCGAGGCCTATTTCGATGAGAGCCCGGCGCCCGATGACGCCGCCGCCCAGGCTGTGGCGCGCGAACTCAAGGGCCGGCGCCTGCCCTTGGTGGACCGGGTCGAGGTGTCCATCGTCACCGAGAACCAGCCGCGCTGGCTGGCCTACCTCGGTGGTGATTTCGACTTCCTGGCCGTGCCCAACGAGTACGCCGCCCTGGCCGCGCCGGGTGGCCAGCTCGCACCCCATCTGGCCAAGCGCGGCATGCGCCTGCACCGCAATCTGCTGTCCGATGTGATCTTCAGTTACTTCAATATGGAAGATCCCATCGTCGGCGGCTACACGCCGGAGAAGGTGGCGCTGCGCCGCGCCATCGGCCTGGGCTACGACAACGAAGAGGAAGTGCGCTCGGTGCGGCGCGGCCAGGCGATTCCGGCGCAGAGCATCATCACGCCCAACACCTTCGGCTACCAGCCACAGATCAAGACCGAGATGAGCGAGTACAACCTGGCCAAGGCGCGCGCCCTGCTGGACATGTACGGCTACATCGACCGCGACGGCGACGGCTGGCGCGACCTGCCCGACGGCAGCCCACTGCGCCTGGAATACCACACCCAACCCGACAGCAACTCGCGCGCCTTCAACGAGCTCTGGCGCAAGCACATGGCCGCGCTGCAGCTGCAGATCGAGTTCAAGAGCGCCAACTGGCCCGACAATATGAAAGCCGCCCGCGCTGGCCGGCTGATGGTCTGGATGCTGAGCTGGACGGCCGACATGCCCGACGCCGACTCCCTGCTCGCCACCGGCTACGGCCCGGCCAAAGGTGAGGACAACCTCAGCCGCTTCAGCCTGCCCGAGTACGACCGCCTGGTGCAACGCAGCCAGAGCATGTCGGACGGCCCCGAGCGCCAGGCCATCATCCTGGAGGCCGAGCGCCTGCTGACCGCCTACATGCCCATGAAGGCCCATGTGCACCGCATCCGCCTGCGCCTGGCCCAGCCTTGGCTGAAGGGCTATCTGCCCCATCCCTTTTTGCAGGGCTTCTGGCGCTTTCTCGACAGCCAGCCGCCGGCGGGAAAGAAGTCCTGAGATGGGAGCAGCGATGAAGCGAGGGGCCTGGCGCTGGGCAGCGCGGCTGCTGGGCGCCGGCCTGGTGCTGGCCAGCACCAGCGGCCCGGCGCGCGCCGTGACCGAGGCCGGCTACGAGCCACCGCCGCGGGTGCTGCGCTACGCCTTCCGCATTGCCGAGACCGGCTTTGACCCGGCCAAGGTGCAGGACATCTACTCGCGCACCATCACCCAGCACATCTTCGAATCGCTGTTCACCTACGACCACCTGGCCCGACCGGTGCGGCTCAAGCCGCTGACGGCTGCGGCCCTGCCCGAGGTCAGCCCGGACTTCAAGACCTGGACCATCCGCATCCAGCCCGGCATCTACTTCGCCGACGACCCGGCCTTCAAAGGCCAGCGCCGTGAGCTGGTGGCGGCCGACTACGTCTACAGCTTCAAGCGCTTCGCCGACCCGCAGACCAACAGCCCCGCCTGGGACACGCTGGAAGAGAACCATGTGCTGGGCTTGAACGACTACCGCGCCGAGCTGGAGCGCAGCAAGAAACCCTTCGACTACGAGCACCCGATCGAAGGCCTGCGCGCGCTGGACCGCTACACCTTGCAGATCCGCCTGGCGCGCTCGCGCCCGCGCTTCGACCAGACCCTGGCCGATGGCAGCCTGTTCGGCGCGGTGGCGCGCGAGGTGATCGAAGCCTACCCGGAGCGCAGCATGGAGCACCCGGTCGGCACGGGGCCCTTTCGCCTGGCGGCCTGGCGGCGCAGCTCGCTGATCGTGCTGGAGCGCAACCCCGGCTACCGGGAGCGCTACTACGACGCCCAGCCGCGCGTGGACGACGCCGAGGGTCAGGCCTTGCTCAGCCGTTTCAAGGGCCGGCGCATCCCCATGATCGACCGGGTGGAGATCTCCATCATCGAGGAGAACCAGCCGCGCTGGCTGTCCTTCCTGAACGGCCAGTTCGACCTGATCGATCGCGTGCCCGAGGACTTCATCAACCAGGCCATGCCGGGCGGCCGCCTGGCGCCGGGCCTGGCCAAGCGGGGCATGCAGGGCTACCAGGTGCTGACCTCGGACGTGCTCTTCACTGTCTTCAACCACGAAGACCCGGTGATCGGCGGCAACCAGCCCGAGCGCGTGGCCCTGCGCCGCGCCATCGCGCTGGGCACTGATTCCGAACGCGAGATCCGCGTGGTGCGGCGCGGCCAGGCGATTGCGGCGCAATCGCTGCTGATGCCCCACACCACCGGCTACGACCCGCGGTTCAAGAGCGAAGGCGGCGACCACGACCCGGCACGCGCCCGCGCCCTGCTGGACCTGTACGGCTACCGCGACCGCGACGGCGACGGCTTCCGTGAACAGCCCGACGGCAGCCCGCTGCAGCTGGTCAGCCTGAGCACGCCGGAGAGCTTCCAGCGCCAGATCGACGAGATCTGGCAGAAGGCGATGGCGCAGATCGGCATTCGCGTGGAGTTCAAGACCGGCAAATGGCCGGAGAACCTCAAGGCCATGCGGGCCGGGCGTTTCCAGATCTGGTCGCTGGCCATGTCGGCCGCCTCGCCCGATGGGCAGGATTCGCTGGGCCTGTACTACAGCCCGCGCATCGGCGGCAGCAATTACGCGCGCTTCCGCCTGCCCGAGATGGACCGGCTGTACGAGAAAGCCAACAGCCTGCCCGACGGCCCCGAGCGCGCCGCTGTGTTCGCCGAGGCCAAGCGCATGGCCGCCGCCTACGCACCCTACCGCGCGCGCGGCCACCGCCTGCTGACCGACCTGGCCCAGCCGCAGCTGATCGGCTACCGCCGCCCTCCGTTCTGGCTGAACTGGTGGGAGTATGTGGACATCGACTCTGCAGCCGCGGAACGCCGCGCCCTTACGACCTCCAGCCCCTGAGCCCTTCAGCACCTCAGCCCTTGTTCCGATGAATCCGATTCAGAAATTTCTGTGCACTGCGGGCGGCCTGCTCTGCCTCGGCTTGTTGCAGCTCAGCGCGTCAGCACAAGCTGCACCTGAGGAAAAGCCGGCGGCGCCCAAGGTGTTTCGCTACGCCTTTCTGGTGGCCGAAACCGGTTTTGACCCGGCGCAGATCAGCGACACCTACTCGCTGACGGTGACGCCGCACATTTTTGAAGCGCTCT
>JAIXSD010000668.1 GCA_027484885.1 Rubrivivax sp. | reverse complement strand
CCCAAGGCCGAAGACGGCTGGACCGGCCGCTGCGGCTTTGTCCACCAGGCCGTGCTGGCCGACCTGCCGGATTTGTCTGGCCACCAGGTGTATGCCTGCGGCGCGCCCATCATGGTCGACTCGGCACGCGCCGATTTCACGGCCAAGGCAGGCCTGCCGGCGGAAGAGTTCTATGCCGACTCCTTCACCTCCGAAGCCGACAAGCAAGCTTGAAGCCCCCTCACTGCATCGATTGAGACCCCGCCGCGATGTTCACGCCCCCCTACGTTCCCGCCGCTGATTTCGAAGCGCAGCTGCGCAGCCACGGGGCGGCGGTGCTGGCCCCCGCCAGCCTGCCGGACTGCCTGCAGCTCTCGGCCCAGGATCTGGCCGCGCTCAGCCCTTTTTGGAACGATCTCCCGCCCGATGCCTATTTGCGCGACGGCGGCCGCTACCGCTACCGCCGCCATGGCTGCTTTGTCGCCGAGGGCGATCAGCTGAGCCAGGCGCCGCACCGCGCACACTGGCAACCGCTGGACTACAACGCCCTGCATGGCGGCATCGAACGCTGGTTCGAGCCCATGGCCGAGGCCGCCGTGGCCCTGCCCGCCTGGCGCCAACTGCTGCTGGGCCTGGCCGGCATCGCCTCGCGGCTCAAGGGCGAGCAGGCCTGGTACATCGAGGCCCACCAGTTCCGCATCGACACCACCGACGGCATCGGCCGCCCCACGCCCGAAGGCGCCCACCGTGACGGCGTCGATTTCGTGGCCGTGTTCCTGATCGACCGGCAAGGCATCAAGGGCGGCGAGTCGCGCGTGTTCGAAGCCCATGGCCCGCAAGGCCAGCGCTTCACCATGAACGAGCCCTGGACCCTGCTGCTGCTGGACGACGAGCGCGTGATCCACGAAACCACGCCCATCCAGCCCACCGCCGCGCATGGCCACCGCGACACCTTGGTGCTCACCCTTCGCCGCGGCGGCTTCCAAGCCTCAGCCTGAGTCTGGCCGGCCAGAACACTCACTCGACAAAGCGCGAAGTCTGACCGCTGCCTCGCGGGGCCGGTGAGGGGCAGAATCGCGCCAGCACGTACACTGTGCGGCTGCGTTCGCCACAAGCGAGCGCTTCTTTTTGGGGCCTGCTTGTCCGGCGGGCCCTGCGAACTTTGTCTGCATCACGAGTGCCCA
The DNA here is from genome assembly GCA_027484885.1 of Rubrivivax sp. Lineage (GTDB taxonomy): Bacteria > Pseudomonadota > Gammaproteobacteria > Burkholderiales > Burkholderiaceae_C > Paucibacter_A. The sequence goes on along the minus strand of JAIXSD010000668.1, from coordinate 1,373 downwards.
TCACCATGAACGATCTCGCCCGCGCCATCGCCGCCGCACCGGCCGCCTCCCTGCCCTCTTCGCTGTTCGGCCTGCCCGATCAGAAGCCGCATGAGCGCGTGCTGCTGGCCGCCGACGCCGAAACCGGCCTCAAGGCCATCCTGGCCGTGCACAGCACCGCCCGCGGCCCGGCCTTCGGTGGCTGCCGTTTCTGGACCTACGACAACGAGCTGGCCGCCCTGAACGACGCGCTGCGCCTCTCGCAAGGCATGAGCCTGAAGAACGCCCTGGCCGACCTGCCCTTCGGCGGCGGCAAGGCCGTGATCATCAAGCCGGCTGGTGACTTTGACCGCCCCGCCCTGTTCGCCGCCTTCGGCCGCGCCGTGCAATCGCTGCAAGGCGCTTACATCACCGCCGAAGACGTGGGCACCACCACGGCCGACATGCTGGGCATGCAAGCCCACACCCAATTCGTCAGCGGCATCCCGCGTGCCGGCGCCTTCGGCGGCGACCCGAGCCCCAAGACTGCCTGGGGCGTTTTCGTCTCGATCGAAGCCGGCGTGCGCCTGCACCTGAAGCGCAGCTCGCTGGACGGCGTGCGCGTGGCCCTGCAAGGCCTGGGCGCCGTGGGCTGGCATCTGGCCGAGTTCCTGCACAAGGCTGGCGCCAAGCTGGTGGTGGCCGATGTGGACGCTGCCAAGGTGGCCCGCGCGCAAGAGCAGCTGGGCGCCACCGCTGTGGGCATCCATGAGATCCTGTCCGCCGATGTGGACGTGCTGGCGCCTTGCGCCCTGGGCGCTTCGCTGAACGCCAGCAGCATCCCCACCATCCGCGCCCAGCTGATCGCCGGCGCCGCCAACAACCAGTTGGCCACCGTGGAAGACGGCGACACCCTGCAGCAGCGCGGCATCTGCTACCTGCCTGACTACCTGGTCAACGCCGGCGGCATCATCAGCGTGGCGCGCGAGTACCGCAATGAGGGAGAAGAGTCGGCCGTGATGGCCGAAGTCAGCCGCATCGGCGAGCGCGTGGCCGAGCTGCTGGAACGCGTCAAGGCCGAGGGCACGACCCCGGGCCGCGCGGCCGACGCCTGGGCCCGCTCCAAGCTGGTCAAGCCGGTCTGATTCAAGGATCACGGCGCAAGAGATCAGGCAGCTTCGGCTGCCTTTTTTTCGCCCCTTTTTTTGCCCTTGCAGCGCGGTTTGGCTCGCGGGCAGAAGCTTGATTTCTTGCCATACTCCATGCCGCCGTGGCCGGCGCCTTGCTTGCCGGCCAGCCCAGCAAGTACGTATAATCAATACATACTTTCAAACGCATACTGCGGAGCAGCCCATGGAAGCCACCGTCGCTGAGCGCGGGCAGATCACCCTGCCCAAGGCCGTGCGTGATGCACT
>JAIXSD010000031.1 GCA_027484885.1 Rubrivivax sp. | reverse complement strand
TACAGGCTGGGCAGGGGGATGTTCTCGCGGGCGATGTAGAGCCAGACATCCAGCTCGGTCCAGTTGCTGATCGGGAAGGCGCGGAAATGCTCGCCCGGGCGGATGCGGGTGTTGAACAGATTCCAGAGCTCGGGGCGCTGCTCCTTGGGCTGCCACTGGCCGAAGCTGTCGCGGTGGCTGAAGATGCGTTCCTTGGCACGGGCCTTTTCTTCATCACGGCGGGCGCCGCCGATCAGCACATCGAAACGGTGCTCTTCGATCGCTTCCAGCAGGGTCACGGTCTGGTGGCCGTTGCGCGATTCCAGCGGGTGGGCCAGGCGCACGGTGCCCTTTTTGATCGACTCGTCCATGTGCGCCACGATCAGGCGCTCGCCCATCTCGGCCACGCGCTTCTCGCGGAACTCGATCACTTCGGGGAAGTTGTGGCCGGTGTCCACATGGACCAGGGGGAAGGGCAGGCGGCCCTTGAACACATTGCCGGCCACGCGGGTCTTGAAGGCTTTTTCGGCCAGGCGCAGCACCACGCAAGAGTCCTTGCCGCTGGAGAACAGCAGGCCCGGGCGTTCGAAGGCGGCGGCCACTTCGCGCAGGATGAAGATGGCCTCTTCTTCCAGATGGTCCAGATGGCGCTGGTCCACGGTGGCGGCCAGGGCTTGCAGATTGAGGGGGGCGTTCATGCCGTAGCTCCTGACTTCAATTCTTCGTTCGAGCGGGCTTGGTGCAAGCCGCACTCCTTGGCGTTCTCGTCCTCCCACCACCAGCGGCCGGCGCGGAAGTCCTCGCCCACGGCGATCGCCCGGGTGCAAGGTGCGCAGCCGATGCTGGGCATGAACTGATCGTGCAAGGCGTTGTAGGGCACCTGGTGGGTGTCGATGTAGTGCCAAATGTCGACCCAGCTCCAGTCGGCCAGCACATTGAGCTTGACGCGGCCCTGGCCGTCCAGCTCTTCGGCGGGCACCTCGGCGCGGTTCTGGCTTTGCTCGCGGCGCAGGCCGGTGATCCAGGCCGTTCGGCCGGCCAGCATGCGGCCCAGGGGCTCCAGCTTGCGCACGCCGCAGCAGGCTTTGCGCAGGGCCAGGCTCTCGTACATGGCGTGCTCGCCGTGGGTCTTCACAAAGTGGACCACCTGCTCGGCCACCGGGCGGAAGACCTGCACCTGCAGGCCGTAGCGTGCCTCGATCTGCGGCAGCAGGGCCAGGGTCTCGGCATGCAGGGCATCGGTGTCCAGGGTGGCGATGTCGACGGCCAAGCCGTGGCGCGCGATCAGGTCGGTGATGACCATGTCCTCGGCGCCCAGGCTGCTGCTCTGGATCAGGTCGGCGCCAAAGCGCTCGGCAGCCGCCCGCAACAGGGCGACGCTGGCGTCCACGCGCTCTTCAAAGCCGGGTGTGGCGCGGGCATACAGGCCCACGGCCGAGGCGCTTGCCGCGGCACCGGGCAGGCTGCTCAGTGAAGAGACGCCTCCGTCGCTCATGCCGCGCCCCGTGCAAACACCGGCTGGCTGTGGTCCACATCGCCCTGGTAATGGGCTGGGAAGAAGGCCAGGGCGCGCTCGGCCGCAGCCTGGCTTTCGCCAGCGCGCAATTGCACGGCATCGAAACCGCAGCGGGCCAGCAAGGGCAGCATGTCGACCAGCACCTCGCCGGTGGCGCGCACTTCGCCGGCAAAGCGGTAGCGGGCGCGCAGCAGGCGGGCCTGGCTGTAGGCGCGGCCGTCCACCCATTTCGGGAACTTCAGGGTCACCAAGGCCAGGCGCGGCAGGTCGGCGGCCAGGTCTTCGATGGCGTAGTCATTGGGCACTTCCACGCCGGTGGCCAGGCCGGCCGGCCAGTGCTCGCGCACGGCATGCCATTGCTCCAGGCTCAGCAGCAGGTGCGGCGCCGGGTCCGGGTGCGGCATGGGGCCGTCTTCGCCCACCACGCGGTGCCATTCGGAATGGGTGCTGTCGATGAATTTCATGGTCGTCGTCGTCGGCTGGGCGGTGGTCATTGGGCTTCGGCGGCAGCTGCATTCGTGCCGGTCAGGGTGCGCACGGCATTGGCCGGGGCCTTGAAGGGCTCCAGGCCGATGCGGCGCACGGTGTCGATGAAGCGCTCGCTGTGGCCAGCGCGCTCGCGGCGGTAGGTTTGGACGATGGACTCGATCACATCGGGCACCTCGTCGGCCGCGAAGGAGGGGCCGATCACCTTGCCCGGCACCGAGGCGCCCGAGAGGGTGGAGCCGTCCGAGCCGCCCAGCGAGATCTGGTACCACTCCTTGCCGTCCTTGTCGACGCCGAGGATGCCGATGTGGCCGCTGTGGTGGTGGCCGCAAGAGTTGATGCAGCCGCTGATGTGCAGATCGATGTCGCCGATGTCGTAGAGCTCGTCCAGGTCATCGAAACGCTCGGTGATGGCGGCCGCCACCGGGATGGAGCGGGCATTGGCCAGGGCGCAGAAGTCGCCGCCGGGGCAGGCGATCATGTCGGTCAGCAGGCCGATGTTCGGCGTGGCGAAACCGAGCGCGCGGCTGGCTTCGAACAGGGCCGGCAGATCGGCCTCGCGCACCCAAGTCAGCACCAGGTTCTGGTCGTGGCTGACGCGCAGCTCGCCCAGGCCGAAGCGGTCGGCCAGATCGGCGGCGCCTTCCATCTGGGCATCGGTGGCGTCGCCCGGGGCCAAGCCCACGCGCTTGAGCGACAGGGTCACGGCGCGGTAGCCCGGCACGCGGTGGCCGTGCACATTGCGTTCCAGCCAGCGCTTGTAGGCGCCGTCCGCCACGCCGGCGAAGATGTCGCTGCGCTCGCCCGGCAGCACGCCGGCCGGCGTGACGAAGCTGGCGGCCACACGGTCCAGCTCGGCTTGCGGGATCAGGTGCTCGCGGCCGCCTTCGTCCAGCTCCAGGATCTGCTTGAACTCGGCGTTCACGTCGTCGAAAAAGGCCTGGCCTTCGGCCTTGACCAGGATCTTGATCCG
>JAIXSD010000198.1 GCA_027484885.1 Rubrivivax sp. | reverse complement strand
GGCCGGGCTGCAAGGCATCGCGCCCCAGCCAGCGGGTGCCCAGCTCGGCGTGGGCGCTGCCAGGGGCCGGCGCAAAGTAAACGGCATAACGGTGCACCGTGGCGGGCAGAGGGTGCAGCTCGCTCACAGCAGACGCTCGCCTTCGGCCAGGTAAACGATGCGGCCGGCGCTGAGCGTGGCCACCAGACGCGGGCGGCTGGGGTCCTGGGCATCGACCACCAGCACATCGGCGCGCCGGCCGGCGCTGAGCTGGCCACGGTCGTGCAGGCCCAGGGCCTGGGCCGGGTTGGCCGACACCAGCTCCCAGGCCGCGGCAAACGGCATCACTCCGTCCTGCGCCAGCTTGAAGGCGGCATGCAAGGGCGCGGGGTAGTAGTAGTCGGACGCCAGAATCTTGCACAGGCCAGCGCCGGCCAGATCGGCCGCGCGCGGGGCACCCACATGGCTGCCGCCACGCAGCACATTGGGCGCGCCGCAAACCACGGGCGAGCGCTCGGCGCGGGCCATGGCGGCCACCTCGGTGCTCAAGGGGAATTCGGAGATCGTGCAGCCCAGGGCCTGGAAACGAGCCCGCGTGGCCAGGCTGTCGTCGTCGTGCGAGGCCATGGGGATGCCCAAGCGCCGGCACTCGGCCGCCAGGCGTTCGATCAGGGCCGGCACTTCGGCGCCGCGCGCCGCGGCCTTCTCCAGCAGGGCGATGAAGCCGGCGCCGTCGGTGCCGGCGCGGTCGGCATAGTCCTGCAGCTTTTTGTCCAGCTTCTTGCGCATCATGGGCAGATGCTCGTTGAAGGCCAGCAGGCCGATGCGGCCGCTGCGCAGCCACTCCAGCGCCTGGTCTTCGCCCTCGACGTTGTGGCATTCAAAGCGCAGATGCAGGCGGTGGTCCACCTGCAGGCGGCCGTCCAGCGAATCGAGCGCCGCCAGCAGCTCGCGCGCCGTGTCACCACCCCGCAAGCCGCCTTCCCAGGAGTAGGTGAGGCCATGCAGGGCGGTGGTGATGCCGTTGCTGGCGAGCTGGCGGTCGGTCTCCAGCAAGGCCAGATCGAGCGGGAAATGCACGCCGGGGCGCGGCATGATCTGGCGCTCGAAGGCATCGCCGTGGAAATCGACGATGCCTGGCAGCACCAGGCAGCCACTGGCGTCCAGACCCGGTCCGGGCATGGCGCCGTCGACCAGGCGGCCGTTCTGGATGCCCAGCACCAGTTCGTTCTCCTGCCATTGCTGGCCAGGACGCAAGACCTGGCCCCCGCGGATGGTGGACAAGGCGGCAACGCGTTGGGGGCTCAGCATGGCGAGGCTCACTTCCTTCTTCTTGGGCTTCACGTCAATCGTCAATCAACACAGGTTCGCAGCCGCCAGCCTAGCGCGGGGCTTTGACAGGGGCATGACGCGCGCTGGCGGGCTCGGCCCTCAGGGCTCGAACACCAGCTGCACCCAGTCACCACTGAACTGCGCCAGCGTGTGCTGGAACACCCGACTCTGCTCGCTGCAGCGGTTGACCGATTCGACCAGCAGCACCGGGCGCGAGCGCGGCTGGGCCAGCAGACGAGCGGCCTCGGCATCGGGCATGGCGGCCATCACCCGAGTCTGGCCGCGGGTGTAGTCCTTCACCCCGAAATGCTGCAAGGCCTGGGTGATGGAGCCGGTCTCGCGCAGCAGCGCATCCAGGCCGGCGAAGCGGGCCGCCTCAAAACTGTGCCGGGCCAGGTTGATGGCGCGCGGTGCTGCCGCATCCTGCCCGCCGCTGCCCGCACCGGCATGACCCAGAGTCAGCAGCTGCAGCAGCGGCGTGCCCGGCGCCAGCTCCAAGGCTTGGGCCAGCTCGGGCGAGGCCGGCAGCTCGCTGGCGCGCAGCAGCTCGATGCGCCCGCTGCGGCCCTGGCCGCTGAGGTTCTGTGAAAAGCGCGTGCGCTTGCCCACGCTGTAGGCGATCGCATGCTCTTGCACAAAAGTGCCGCGGCCCTGCTCCACGCGCAGCAGGCCTTCACGCTCCAGCACGCCCAGGGCGCGGCGCACCGTGTGGCGGTTGCAGCCGAAGCGTTCGGCCAGCTCGGTTTCGTTGGGGATGCGCTCACCGGCGGCGTAATGCCGCTCGCGGATGTCGCGCAGCAGCGCGGCCTCGATCTGGCGCCACACCGCCACGCCGGTGCCTCGTTCCACCACCTGGCCACGCTGCTCTTGCATGCTGAATCTCTATTCCCTGGATCACGGTTGCCAAACAGCTTAGAGACGATTCACGAAAGATTCATGTCGGCCCTGAAGAATGCGCCGCATCGCCAGGGCTTGCCGGCACATGGCCGCCGCAAGTCGTCTAGACGATTAGATGCTTTGACGGGATCCGACGTGTCATCACACATCCCTCTCGCGGCAGCGCAGGACGCACGCCGCCACGCCCTGGGCCTGCTGGCCCGCGCCCGGCCTCAGGACCTGGAGCAGCAGCTGGCCGAGCTGCAGCCCCTGCCCCACTTTGAATGGCTGCGCAGGCCCGAGACCGGCATGCTGATGCTGCGCGGCCGCCTCGGCGGCGGCGGCCAGGTCTTCAATCTAGGTGAGGCCACCGTCACCCGCTGCACCCTGCGCCTGCAGGCACCGGGCCTGCCGGCCAGCGTCGGCGTGGGTACCGTGCGCGGCAGCGACCCGCGCCATGCCGAACTGGTCGCTCTGGCCGACGCCTTGCTGCAAACGCCGGACTGGGCGCCGCAGCTGAAAGCCCGGCTCTTGCGCCCCTTGGCCGAGGCCGAACAAGAGCGCCACGCCCGCCGCGCCGCCGAAGTGGCACGCAGCAAGGTCGATTTCTACACCCTGGTGCGGGGCGAGGACTGAGCCATGAGCATGAATGCGATGAACGAGAGCGCTCCCGCCGCTGGGCTGCACCTGGAGCAGCTGCTGCCCGGCTTTGCCGAGCCGGTGCACCATGCGCAGCAGGCCTTCCGCTGCCTGCTGGATGCCATGTCCCGGCCCGGCAGCTTGCAAAGCCTGCCTTTTGAATTGAGCGCACCCGCCGGCCTACAGCCGGCCTTGACCGCCCTGCTGCTGGCCCTGGCCGACCGCGACACGCCGCTGTGGCTGCCGCCCGAGCTGCGCAGCGGCGCCGCGGGGGAACACCTGCGCTTCCATGCCGGCTGCCCCCTGGTCGCGGAGATGGGCGAGGCCCAGTTCCTGATGCTGCAGAGCCTGGAGGCGCTGCCGCATCTCGACGCACTGCGCCTCGGCGATGCCGCCTACCCGGACCGTTCGGCCACGCTCTTCGTCGAGGTGCCCGCCTTGGAAACAGGCCATGGATCCTTGCGCCTGCGCGGCCCGGGCATCCAAGGCGAGACACGCATCGAGGTGGCCGGCTGGTCCGAGATCAGCCAGGCTTTTGTGCAAGAAAACCGCCGGCGCTTCCCGCTCGGCGTGGATCTGGTCTTGTGCGCAGGTCGGCAGCTGCTGGCCCTGCCGCGCACCACCCTCATCGATTGGGAGCTCTGAGATGTACGTTGCCGTCAAAGGAGGCGAGCGCGCCATCGAGGCCTCGCGCGAACTGCTGGCCCAGGCGCGCCGGGGCGACAGCAGCCAGCCCGAGCTCAGCATCGAGCAGATCAAGCAGCAGCTGCGCCTGGCCGTGGACCGCGTGATGTGCGAGGGCGCGCTCTACGACGAGGACCTGGCCGCCCTGGCCATCAAGCAGGCACGTGGCGACTTGATCGAAGCGATCTTTCTGCTGCGAGCCTACCGCACCACCCTGCCGCGCCTGAGCGACAGCGAGCCTCTGGACACCGGCCGCATGCGCCTCGAGCGCCGCATCTCCTCGGCCTTCAAGGACCTGCCCGGCGGCCAGCTGCTGGGCCCCAGCTTCGACTACACCCAGCGC
>JAIXSD010000455.1 GCA_027484885.1 Rubrivivax sp. | reverse complement strand
GCCTGGGGCGGCAGCCTCGACAAGGTGGGCAATATCGCCTCGCGCTGGGATGCGGCCTTGTTCGGTCGCTTTGGCTATGAGTGGAATGCCGCCACCGGCCTGGGCCACGATCCGGAAGGCCTGATCAGCACCCTGGGCGCGCTGGCCACCAGCCTGCTCGGGCTGCAAGCCGGCCAGTACCTGCGCCGTGGGCAGCGCAATCCGCTGTGGCTGCTGGGCCTGGGCAGCGCCTGCCTGGGCCTGCTGGTGGCCGAGTTCCAGCCGCTCAACAAGCAACTCTGGACCCCGAGCTTTGTGCTCTGGACCGGCGGCCTCGGCGCCCTGGCCCTGGCCCTGGCCCACCGCCTGATCGACCAGGCCGGCTGGCCTGCCCTGGGCCGCAGCTTCGGCGTCAACGCCATCGCCGCCTACGCGGGCGCCTGGATGTGCACGGTCGTGCTCGAAGGCTTCGGCCTGATGGCACCGCTCTATGCCGGCGCTTTCGGCTGGATCGACCGCCTGGCTGGGCCGTTCAACTCCTCCCTGGCATTTGCGCTGGCATTCGTGGCGGTGTGGGCGCTGATCGTGAAGCTGCTGGACCGACGCGGCATCTACATCAAGGTCTGAGGCCGGAGTCTGAGGCGCCCGCCTCAGAAGGCTCGCCTCAGAAAGCGCTGACCGAGGTCAGCGCCGCTCGCCTCCATCCCCCGCCGAGCCGGCTCGCTTGCCACGGCGCGGCTGTGGAACGCGCCGATACCGCACCGATACGGCGCGAGGCAGCCGCACTGCCGAGTGTTCAAGCCGCGTGAGGCGCGGCTGCCCCAGGCGGCCGGTTTGCGCCTGCGCGCTTGCCCATGCGGCGCGCTCCGGCATGCCGTGTAACTCGGCCGTTACCCGACCCTGTAAGGTCTGACAGGGTGGCCCCGGCAGCCCCCCCGAAATCCATCCTGGCGCCGTATATTGGTATTTGTTAGGTACTTAATTGGTATCTAAATAAAGGCGACAGGAATTGTGGTGGTCTCGGGTAGAGGAGCCCGTCCATCGTGTGAGCGGCGGATTGTCAGCAGGACGAGACCGCGGCCACCCAAGCCTTCAATGGGCTGCCTGGTGATGGGATGAATCGCCGGGTGCAAACCGAGCTCGGCCCGGTGACTCTGGGCTGGGTGCGATGGAGGGGCAATGAGTGATCTTGTGAGCGCACCTGACTTTGTGCTGCTGCGCCATCCGCTGCTGCCGCTGGCGCAGTTCGAGGCCTGGTGTCAAAGCGCCGACCGAGAGCGGTATGTGCTTGAGCAGTACGAGCACCCCTGGCTGGACGAGGCGCTGTATGTGTCGAGCCCTTCTCTGCATGCGCGCCTGCAGGAGCTGCGCGCCGGCCAGGGTGAGCTTCATGAACACCCGAGTGAGCGGCGCAAGTTCCTGGCGAGCCTGGCGCGATTCCTGAGCCGTGCGGCCTACCGATGCACGCCGTTTGGCCTGTTCGCCCAGGTTCAGCTCGGGCACATCGGGGTGCCAGCCCCGGCCGGCGCTGAGCCCGCGCCCGCGCTGCGTCGGGGCATCCATCTCGACAGCGGGGTCGAGGCCTGGCTGATCGAAACCGCCTTGCGGGACCCCAGCTGGCGCGAGCTGCTGACCTGGCAGATCAGCAACACCGCTTTTCAAAGCGGCGCGCATCTGAGCTATGTCGATTGGGTGTACCAGGCCAATCGGCAGCGCAGCTACCGTGCGGTGGAGGTCCATGTGGACGAGGCCCTCAGCCTGGTGCACGAGGCCGCGCAAACGCCCACGCCGTTCAGCGCGCTGTGCCAGCTTTTGGTCCACCGCCTGGAGGCGGAGGCCGAGGATGTGCGCCAGTATCTGCACCAGCTGATCGATCGGCGCCTCTTGCTGCCCTTGCTGGCACCCACGGCCTGCACCGGCTGCAGCCTCGATCTGACCCTGGCCCAGTCGCCCGATCACCCGGTGCTGGCGCCGCTGCGCGAGATCCAGCGGCAGCTGTATGGGCTGCGCCGCGCGGCGGACCAGGGCGAGTCTCTGGTGCCGCAGTACCAGGCCTTGCGCGCCAGCATCGAGGCGCAAATCGGCGCCGAGGATTTGAGCCGCGGCGTCTTGCAGATCGACACCCTGGACGCGCGGCCGACCCAGGTGGATGCGCAGCAGGTGCAGGCGCTGGTCAGCCGGATTGAGCTGCTGATGCGGCACACCGCCCGCCCGGCGAGCACGCTGCAGACATACAAGCGGCTGTTTCGCGAGCGCTTTGAAGACCGCGAGGTCAACCTGGCCTATGCCCTGCATCCTGAGCTGGGCCTGGCCTATCCCAACCGCGGGCCCTTGGTGTCGCCGCTGCTGGACGGCCTGCGCCTGGGGCCGGGCGGCGAGGCTGACAGCGCGGGCGCGCCCAGCGGGCTCTTGCCCCTGGACCGCCTGGTGCTCAGCCGCTTGTTCGGGCAAGGGCCGGCAGGTGCCTGCATCGCGCTGACGTCGGACGATCTGCAGGCACTGCCACCGCCGCCACCGCTGGCGCTGCCGGAAGGTGGTTTTGCCCAGCTCTCGGTCTTGCCCGGCCCGCCCGGGCTGGCGCCCCAGTTCGAGCTGCGCGGCCTGGGGGGGCGCAATGGGCTGGAGCTGATCGCCCGCTTTTGCCACCTGAGCCCTGAGCTGACTGCCGCCGCGGCGCGCTATGCCAGTGAGCAGCGCGCGGAGGATCCCAGCTGCATCTACGCCGAGATCATCCACCACCCGCAGGACCGCCTGCTCAACATCCTGCGCCGGCCCTCGCTGGCCACGCATGAGCTGGTTTATGCCGGCAGCAGCGACAAGCCGCGCGAGCAGCAGCTCTGGTTGTCCGACCTCAGCATCCAATTGCTGGGCGAACGCTTTGTCCTGCGGGAGCGCCGCAGCGGCCGGCGCGTCATCCCGCGCCTGAGCAGCGCGCACAACTACCATGCGCGGCAGCTGGGGGCCTACGAGTTCCTGGCCGGCTTGCAGGACGAAGACGGGCCCTGGCTGGGTTTCAGCTGGCCGGCCGCCGTGCAGCATCTGCCACGCCTGCCGCGGGTCGAGCTGGATGGACTGGTGCTGGCGCGGGCCCGCTGGCTGCTCGATGCCGCGCAGATCGCGGCCTTGAATCAGGCCGTGGCCCGCGGTGCACTGGGGGCCTGGCGTCAGGGCCTGGGCCTGCCGCGCTTCGTCACCTGGGATCAGCACGACAACCACCTGCCGGTGGACCTCGACAACCCCGCCTCGGTGGGCTTGCTGCTCGATGACATCATCAAGCTGCAGCAGGCCACGCTGCACGAGTGCCTGGCCCTCAACGCCGCAGAGGCGCACGCGGCCATGGCACAGCACAGCCAGGAGTGGGTGCTGCCCTTGTGCCGCCAGCCCCTGCCTCGGCCGGCTGCGGAGGCGCCGGACCCCGCGGCAGCGCCCGTGCCCTGGAACCCGGAACGCAGCCATCTGCAGGGCGAGGGCGCGCGCCATCCCGCGCTGGAGGAGTGGGCCTACCTCCGGCTCTACACCGGTGCAGGCTATGCCGACCGGGTGCTGCGCGATTGGGTGGCGCCCTGGCTGAGCCAGGCCCGCAGCGAGGGCCTGCTCAGCAGCTGGTTCTTCGTGCGCTACCAGGACAGCTTTGAGCACCTGCGCCTGCGCATGAAGGGGCGAGATCGCGCGGCCCTGCTGGAGCTGCACGCCCGCCTGCTGGCTGCACTGGCGCAGGCGCAGCGGCAGGGTCTGTTGTGGCGGGTGCAGGGCGACGACTATGTCCCGGAACTGGCCCGTTATGGCGGCAGCGCCGGCTTGTCGATCAGCGAGCATCTGTTCTGCATCGATTCGGACGACGCGTTGAGCCTGCTGGACCTCGAAGCTGCCTCCGATGCCCAGGCCGAGACTGCGCCGCCGCGCTGGTTGTACGCCCTGGCCTCGGTCGACAGCTATGCGCGCCAGCTGAGCCCCGACCCGGTGCAGCGCGAAGCTTTGCTGGAGCAGCTGGCGCGCCAGTTCCTGCACGAGCAGGCGGGGCATCAGGGGCGCTCGGCGGCCCTGGTGGCCATCGGCTCACGCTTCCGCGAGTTCCGCCGCGAGCTGGATGCCTTGCATCGCGGGTTGGGCAGCCTTGGGGATTGGCAGCAGCAGCTGGCCCGCAGCGAGCAACGCCGGGCCCCCTGGCTGGCGGCGCTGCAGGCCCACCTGCCGAGCTTGCCGGCGCGGCAGGCGGAGCTGGTGCTGCACAGCCTGCTTCACATGCACTGCAACCGCCTGGCGCCCAGCGAGCCGCGCCGGCACGAGACCTTGCTCTACGACTTTGCGCGGCGCCTGGAACGTGCCCGCCAAGCGCGCCAGGCCGCCGCGCAGCTGGGGGCGGCATGAGCGCGCAGAACGACGAGGCCGGCCGCCTGATCGCGGCGGTGCGCCGGCAGCTGCTGCGCCATCTGGACGGCGCCTGGCTGGACGCCAGCTACGCCTGCGGAGCCGCCGGTCAGCTGCTCGCGCTGGCCGCGCTGGACCCTGCCGAGGCGACCGACGCCGGGTTGTCCAGCGCTTGGGTGGAGGAGCGGGTGATGCGCCTGCTGGCGCAGCTGCCGCGCTATCCGCAAGGCTTGTTTCAGGGCGCACAAGGCCTGCTGTTCGCGGCCCTGGAGCTGGACCTGCGCTACCAGCTGGGTGTGGCGGAAGAGGCGGCCGCCGATGCCGACGAGCTGCTGCTGGACCAGCTGCGCGCCGAACCCGACCCGGCCCAGCATTTCGATGTGATCAGCGGCCTGGCGGGGCTGCTGGTGTATGCCGCATACCGGGAAGGGCAGGGCAGCCGCCTGCCCCTGGTGGCGGCCTGTGTGGAGCGGCTGCAGTCCTGCGCCTCGATCCAGGCGTGTGAGGCCGATGGGGCCGACGGTGCCGAGGAGGAACTCTTCTGGTTCACCCCGCCAGCCTGGATCCGCGGTTTCCCCATGGGGGACGCGCACCCGACCGGCTGCACCGATCTCGGCCTGGCCCATGGTCAGGCGGGCGTGCTGGCAGCCTTGGCCTTTGGCCTGGCCCGAGGCCGCAGCGGCCGGGCGACGGCGCGCCGCTTGCTGGAGGGCGCGCTGCGGCATCTGCGCCGGCATGAGTCGAAGCAGGGCCCTTGGCATTTCGGGGCGGCTGCCGAAGCCCCGGGCCCGACCCGCTGCGCCTGGTGCTACGGGGATCTGGGCACGGCCGCCGCCTTGCAGCTGGCCGCGGCGGCGCTGGACCGCCCGGAGCTGGAGGCCTGGTCGCAGCGCCTGCTGCGTTCGCTGGCCCACAGGCCGGTGCTGGGCCTGGGGTTTGTCGATGCCTGGCTGTGCCACGGCAGCCTGGGTTCGGCCTGGCTCTTGCATCAGCTGGCGCCGGACCAGTGGTCGCAGGTGCATCGCTTCGAGCAGTTCCATCCGCTGGCAGGTGAGACGGGTTTGCTGGCGCAGTTCCTGGCGCAGCCGGATGCAGCCAATCTCAGCCTGCTGGAAGGCTATGCCGGCTTGGCCCTGGTGCTGGAGGAGCGCCGGCGCGGCGCGCTGGCGCTGCCCTGGTGCCTGCCTTTTTTGGCGGGCCGCCGCGCCCTGCGCGTGCAGCGGCAGCCGGCGCCCGTGCCCTGATAACCCTGGCGCTCAGCGCGCTGAACTGAATTCGACTGCGGTACCCGAAGGCTCGGCCGGGCTGGACGGTATGGCAGCGACCGCGGTGTTGACCCTCACCTGCGCTGCACGGAGCGCAGGCGCGAAGTTGATGCCGACACGGGGGTGCCGTGAACAGCCCCGTCCTTCGTTTGCGGCCTGCGGGCCGCCTTTCAACTCGACAAGGAAGATCCATGAGCAAGTCAGAACGACTGAAGCTGAACACCACCTCGGTGCGCAGCCTGTCGCCCAGCGAAGTCGACCAGGTGGTCGGCGCCGATGGCGGCCCCACGGGCAACACCTCGCTGTCCAACGCCTATTGCGGCCCCTGTCCTTCGAACAACCCCTGCCAGACCCAGAACTGCCCGCCGCCAGAGACGACCGGCTGCCCGCCGCAGCCGCCGACCACCCGTCCGCCCTGGGCCACCAAGGGTTGGTGCATCTGAGTCTTTGAGGGCTCGCCGAACCGGTGCCGCCCGCAGCTGGGCGGCACCGGTCCATCTGTTCCCACATGACCTCGCGGTCACATTCCCCTAACGGAAAGAATCATCATGAAGCAAAGCAAAAAGCTCGCCTTGGCCACCACCTCGGTGCGCCAGCTCAGCCCTTCGGAACTGAGCGAAGTGGCCGGTGGCTACACCTCGATCGCCGCCTGCGGTGAGGACCCCACCAACCGCCCCTGCATCACCGTCAATGCCGCCACAGGCTGCCCCACCGGTGTGCCGCAAACCCAGGGCTGCCCGCCGGCGACCGGCAACTGCGCCACCAATGCCTGCCCGCCGGCCTCGCGCACGCCGCGCTGCGGCGGCGGTGCCAGCGCCTATTGCTGATTGAAGGTGTGAGGGCGCGGGCCGGCGCTTGCCCGGCCCGCTCTTGAAAAAAACGCCCGGGCGGCTGTGGTCGGCCGGTCGGGCGTGTTGCATTGCCGGAGGACGCGCCATGCTGTTTCGTCAAGCCGCCCTGGCGCATGCCCGTCGTGGCCATGCGCAGGGCCATGTGTTGCTGCGCAGCCCGCGCAGCTTCTGGCTGTTGTCCGTGGCCGCCCTGGCCCTGGGCCTGGGGGTGCTGCTGATGTTGTTCCTGGTCAGCTACACACAGCGTGCGCGTGTCAGCGGCTATCTGGTGCCGGACCGCGGTCTTGTGAATCTGGCCATGCTGCAAGCCGGCGTCGTTGCCGAAACCTTGGTCAGCGAGGGCGCCACGGTGCGCCAAGGTCAGCCTTTGTTTCGCCTGCGGGCCGACCGGCCCTCGGTGGCGGGCGAGCTGGCCCAGGGCGCGGTGCGCAGCCTGGAGCAACAACGGGATCAGCTGCGTGCCGAACTGCAGCGCCTGGACGCCTTGGCCGCGGCGCAGGCCGAGACCTTGCTGCAGAAACGCCGCGATCTGGAGGCCGAGCTGCCGCGTGCGCAGGCCGAGCAGCAGCTGCTGCGCCGCCGCCTGCAATCGGCCCAGGAGGCCCTGGCCCGGTTCGAGGCTTTGCAAGGCACGGGCTTTGCCTCGGGCTTGCAGGTGCAGCAGCGCATGGACGAGGTGTTGGACCAGCAGGCGCGCCTGGCGGCCCTGGAGCGCAACGAACGTGATATCCGTTCGCAGCTGGCCACCTTGGCGCCCGAGTTGCGCGCCCAGGGCCTGCGCGATGGCAGCCCGCGCGCCCAGGCCGAGCGCCAGCTGGCCGCCTTGCAGCAGGAGATTGCCGAGGCCCAGGGCCGGCATGAGTGGGTGCTGGCGGCGCCGGTCGATGGCCAGCTGACTTCGGTGCAGACTCATGCGGGCCAGACGGTGGCCGCGGGCCAGGTGCTGGCCTTGTTGCTGCCGGCGGGGGCTGCCTTGCAGGCGCATCTTCAGCTGCCCTCCAGCGCGGCGGCTTTTGTGCAGCCGGGGCAGAAAGTGGCGCTGCGCTATGCCGCGTTTCCGTATCAGAAGTTCGGCCAGCACGAGGGCGTGGTGCAGGAGGTCTCGCGGGCCGCCTTGCAAGCGCCGGCCGCGGGTACGGCGGCTGCGCTGGGCGGGGCGGGCGAGCGCAGCTACCGCGTGCTGGTGCGCCCCTTGAGTCAAACCGTGATGGCCTATGGCCAGCCGGTGGCCTTGCGGGCCGATATGCAGGTGGAGGCCGATGTGATGCTCAGCGAGCGCCGTTTGATCGAATGGATTTTTGAGCCCATGCTGGCCTTGAAAGGCCGGCTGTGAGCGCGCTGCAAGGCCTTCGTTTTGGCTTTGGCGCGCGCCTGCCCCTGGTGCAGCAGACCGAGACCGCCGAATGCGGCCTGGCCTGCCTGGCCATGGTCAGCAGCTACCACGGGCAATGGCTGGAGTTGGCCGATTTGCGCCAGCGGCTGCAGGCGTCCGCCAAGGGCGTGACCCTGAAACAGCTGATGGGTTTTGCTGCAGAGATCGGTCTTGCCGCACGGGCCGTGCAACTGGAGCTGGAGGACCTGGCCCAGCTGCAAACCCCCTGCATCCTGCACTGGGACATGAATCACTTCGTGGTGCTGCGCCGGGCCACCTCGCGCCACATCACTGTGCATGATCCGGCCAGCGGCGTGCGCCAGCTGAGCCTGGCCGAGGCCTCGCGCCATTTCACCGGCGTGGCGCTGGAGCTTTCGCCCATGCCCAGCTTCGAGCGCAGCGAGCCCCGGCCCGCGGTCGGCTTGGGCCAGCTGGTCGGCCAGATCAGCGGGCTCAAGCGCTCGCTGGCCCAGGTCTTGATGCTGTCTCTGGCGCTGGAGATCCTGGCCGTGGTGTCGCCGTTTTTCCAGCAGTGGGTGCTGGACGGGGTGATCGTGCAGCAGGACACCGATTTGCTGCAGGTCATCGCCCTGGGCTTTTTCATGCTGATGCTTTTGCAGCTGCTGCTCAGCACCTTGCGCAGCTGGATGGTGATCTATTTTTCGACCCAGCTGAATCTGCAATGGGCTTCCGGCGTCTTGAGCAAGCTCTTGCGCCTGCCCATGGACTATTTCATGCGACGGCATCTGGGCGATGTGATGTCGCGCTTTGGTGCGATCCAGAACATCCGCCAGACCTTGACCGCCGCCGCGCTGAACGCGGCGCTTGATGGACTGATGGCGGGCGTGGCCTTTGCCATGATGCTGATTTACAGCGTCAAGCTGGCCCTGGTGACCCTGGCGGCGCTGGCGATCTATGTCTTGATTCGGGTGCTGTCCTATGCCCCGTTTCGGCGCGCGAACGAGGAGCAGATCGTCCATGCGGCGCGCCAGGACAGCCATTTGCTGGAATCGGTGCGCGGGGTGCAGTCGATCAAGCTGTTCAACCGCGAGGACGAGCGCCGGGCGCATTGGCTCAATCTCCTGGTCAACACCAGCAACCGGGAGCTGGCGACCCAGCGCCTGTCGACCCTGTATCAATCGGCCAATGCCCTGGTGTTTGGCGTCGAGAACATCGCGGTGATCTATCTCGGCGCCTTGCTGGTCATGCGCGGTGAGCTTTCGATCGGCATGAGCTTTGCCTACGCGGCCTACAAGCTGCAGTTCAGCAGCCGCATCAGCGCCCTGGTCGACCTGGCGTTTCAGGTGCGCATGTTGCGCATCCAGCGGGAGCGGCTGGCCGACATCGTGCTCAGCGAGCCCGAGCCCTCAGGCGGCGTGGGCCTGCCGGAGGCGGCCGTGCCCGACATTGAGCTGCGCCAGGTGCGATTCCGCTACGGCGCCAACGAGCCCTGGGTGCTGGACGGCATCAATCTGCGCATCGCGGCCGGCGAGTCGGTGGCCATCGTCGGCCCCTCGGGTTGCGGCAAGACCACCTTGCTGAAGATCATGCTGGGCCTGCTGGTGCCGACCGAGGGCGAGATCCTGGTCATGGGCCGACCCTTGTCGGCCGTGGGACCGCAGGCCTGGCGTGAGTGCCTGGGTGCGGTCATGCAGGACGATCAGCTGTTCGCCGGCTCGATCGCCGAGAACATCGCCTTCGGTGCGAGCGAGCTGGACCTGGACCGCGTGCGCCTGTGCGCCCGCATGGCCGCCGTCGAGGACGATGTGCTGGCCATGCCCATGGCCTGGCAGACCTTGATCGGCGATATGGGTGCCGCGATTTCCGGCGGGCAGAAGCAGCGCCTGCTGCTGGCGCGCGCCCTGTACAAGCAGCCGCGCATCCTGTTCCTCGACGAGGCCACCAGCCACCTCGATGCCCAGCGCGAGCAGCAAGTCAACGACGCCATCCGCGCACTCCAGCTGACACGCGTGGTGATCGCGCATCGCCAGGAGACCATCGCCATGGCCGGCCGGGTGATCGAGCTGCAGCCGCAGAGGCTGGCGGTTTTGCCCTAGGGTGATGGGCTGGCGCGGCCGGGATTGTTCAACTGTGCATGCTCCGCTGCGCTGAGGTCACGTGCCAGCCGCAGGCCGAAGAACACATAGCTGGCTTCGGGTACTTCAGCATTGCGGTGCTGAGGCCGCAGCAGCTTGGCTTCGTTGAACCAGGAGCCGCCGCGCAGCACGCGTTTGGCCGGCTCTGCGCCGCCCGAGCGCGCGCGGGCTTCAGCGCGGGCGCCTTGGTAGCTGTCATGGAAAACGTCTTCCACCCATTCCCAGACATTGCCCTGCATATCGTGCAGGCCAAAGCGGTTCGGGGCTTTCAGGCCCACGGGGTGAACCTGGCCCTGGC
>JAIXSD010000422.1 GCA_027484885.1 Rubrivivax sp. | reverse complement strand
ATTTCCACGACGAAACCCTGCCCAAGGACAGCGCCAAGGTCGCGCACTTCTGCTCCATGTGCGGCCCCAAGTTCTGCTCGATGAAGATCACGCAGGACGTGCGCGAGTACTCGGCCCAGCTGGAGGCCGAAGCCGGCATGGCGGCCAAGAGCGCCGAGTTCAAGGCCCAGGGCAGCGAGATCTACATCCCCATCCAGCCGGTCTGAGATGGGCTTGCAGATTGCCATCGCGGGCGCCGGCCTGGCCGGGCGCCTGTTCGCCTGGGCGCTGAGCCGCGCGGGCCACGCCGTGCAGGTCTTCGAGGCCGGCCCCGGCCCCGAGCCGCGCTTTGACGGCCAGGGCGCCGCCGCCTTCACCGCCGCCGGCATGCTCAGCCCTCTGGCCGAGCTGGACCGGGCCGAGGCCGAGGTGGCCGCCCTGGGCTGGCGCTCGCTGCAGCTCTGGCCGCAGGTCTGCGCGGCCTTGGGGGCCAGGTCTTGCCTGCAGACCCAGGGCAGCTTGCTGCTCGCGCACCGCCAGGACCTGGGTGCGGCCGAACGGGTGCTGGCCCGCCTGGGTGAGCACCCCGAACTTGGTCAGGCGCAGGCCTTGGGCGAGGCCGAGCTGCAAGCCCTGGAGCCCAGCCTCTTGCGTGGCCCGCGGGCCTGGCTGCTACCCGGCGAAGGATTGATCCACCCGCCGCGGCTGATGGCTGCGCTGCACGATCAAGCCCCCGGCGTGCGCTGGCATTGGCAGTCGCCGGTGGCATCGGTGCATGCCGGCGAGATCCAGCTGACCGGCGGCCCTCGCATCGTGGCGGACTGGGCCATCGACTGCCGCGGCCTGGGCGCCCGGCCGCAGGTCGCAGGCCTGCGCGGCGTTCGCGGTGAGGTGGTGCATCTGGCACTCAGCGGCCACGGCCTGCAGCGGCCGCTGCGCCTGCTGCATCCGCGCCATCGCATCTATCTCGTGCCACGCACGCCGGATAGCCTGGTGCTGGGCGCCAGCGAGATCGAGAGCGAGGACCGCTCGCCCGTCAGCCTGCAAAGCGCTGTCGAGCTGATGGCCGCGGCCCACAGCGTCATGCCCGCGCTGACCGAGGCGCGCATCACCCGACTCGATGTCAATCTGCGCCCCGCCCTGCCCGACCACCGCCCGCTGAGCCTGGCCGAGCCCGGCCTGCTGCGACTGAACGGCCTCTACCGCCACGGCTGGCTGTTGGCTCCCGCGCTGGTGCAGCAGCTCTTGCAGCACTGCGGCCTGGCCTCTCTCGCAAGCCACGAAGCCCCCTGCCCCGCCACGACATGAACATCACCGTCCCCCAGATCACCATCCGCCTCGACGAGCAAGACCTGAGCCTGCCGGCCGGCCACACCGTGGCCGATCTGCTGGCACAGCTGCAGCGCCCGCCCGAGAGCGTGGGCACGGCCCTGAACGGCCAGTTCCTGCGCCGCGAGGCGCGGGCCAGCACCACGCTGCAAGCGGGCGACCAAGTGCTCTTGTTTCAACCCATCGTCGGCGGCTAAGCCTGATCGCAAAGTCCCTCTGCCATGAGCACCCACACCGATCTTTTCCAACTCCCCGGCGCCGCACTGAACAGCCGCTTTCTGCTCGGCAGCGCCGGCTACCCCGATCCGCAGACCCTGGCCCGCGCGATTGCCGCTTCGGGCACTCAGGTACTGACGGTCGGACTCAAGCGCACGCTGCAGGCGGGCGACAACGGCTTTGTGGCCGGCGCCCTGCAAGCGGCGCAAGCGCAAGGCGCACGCCTGCTGCCCAACACCGCCGGCTGCCGCAGCGCGCGCGAGGCCATCAACCTGGCGCAGATTGCGCGCGAGCTCTACGGCACGCGCTGGATCAAGCTGGAGGTGATTGGCGACGAGCACACCTTGCAGCCCGACCCGTTTGAGCTGCTCAGCGCCGCCCAGACCCTGGTGCGCGAAGGGTTCGAGGTGTTTCCCTACTGCACCGAAGACCTGGTGCTGTGCCGCCGCCTGCTCGACGCGGGCTGCCCCCTGCTCATGCCCTGGGGCGCGCCCATCGGCTCGGGCCAGGGCCTGAACAATATTGCGGGCCTGCGCAGCCTTCGCCAGCGCCTGCCCGACACCACGCTGATCATCGATGCCGGCATCGGCGCGCCCTCGCATGCCGCCCAGGCGCTGGAGCTGGGCTTCGATGCCGTACTGCTCAACTCCGCGGTCTCGCAGGCGCGCGACCCAGTGGCCATGGCCGGCGCTTTCAAGGCTGCCATCGAGGCCGGCCGCGCCGCCTACCGCGCCGGGCTGATGGCCACCCAGGACTTCGCCGTGCCCTCAACCCCCGTCAGCGGCCATGCCTTTCTGCTCGGGAGCGCGCCATGAGCGAAGCCGCGACCGCAACCGCAACCACGAGGCTCTACCCCCACCCCAGCCTGCCCTCGCCCTGGGCCCCCGAGCCGCTGGCCGACTGGCTGCAAGACCCAGCACCGCCCGTGATCTGGAGCGTGGCCGGCCACGACAGCGGCGGCGGCGCGGGGCTCTCGGCCGACACGCGCGCGGCGGCAGCCTTTGGCGTGCATCTCTGCCCCGTGCTGGCAGCCGTGACGGCGCAGAACTCGCAAGGCGTGGCGGCCGTCTTCCCGCTGCCCGCCGACCAGGTCCACGCCCAGTTGCAGGCCCTTGCGCAAGACCTGACCCCGCGGGTGATCAAGACCGGCCTGCTGGCTTCGGTCGCCGCCGTGCAGGCTTTGTGCGAGGTCATCGACGCCTTGCGGCGCGATCAAACGGTGCTGCTGGTCATCGACCCGGTGCTGGGCGCCACGGCGGGCGGCGCCGCCTTCTGTGACGAGGCCTTGCTGCAGGCCTACCGCGAGCAGCTGCTGCCGCGCTGCGACCTGCTGACCCCCAACCGCCGCGAGGCCGAGCGCCTGCTGGGCCTGCCGCCCGGCAGCTCCGACAGCCCACCTACCCTGGCCGCAGCCCTGCGCGAGCTGGGCCCGCACGCGGTTTGCATCACCGGCGGCGACGACGCCTCCGCCCCGGCCCAGCGCGAGCTGGCCCTGGACTGGATCGATGTGCAGGCGCAGGACCATCAAGCGCAAGGTTGGTTGGCCCTGCCCCGCATGCCCAGCCGCCACCACCATGGCACCGGTTGCACCTTTGCCACTTCAGCCGCAGCCGCATTGGCGCGAGGCTTCCCTCTGGCCGACGCCCTGGTGCTGGCCAAGATGGCCACCTGGTGCGCCTTGCGCGCCGGCCACGCAGCGGGCGCGGGCGCCGGGCCGGTGCGTGCCGGTCCTGACTTCATCGCCGACCCCAGCGCCATGCCGGTGCTGAGTTTCGGCGCCGAACCCCTCAACGGCAGCACCGTGCAACGTTGGCGCCAGGTGCTGCTGGCGAACCCGACCGCGCAACCGGTAGAGATGGGCCTTTACGCCATCACCGAGGACCCGCAGCGCCTGCACGCGTTGGCCGAGGACGGCTATGCCCAGCTGCAGCTGCGCATCAAGTCAGGCCCAGGCCTGAGCGAAGCAGCGCTGCGCCAGGCCATCGCGGCCGCCGTTGACGGGATGCGCTCGCACCCGCACGCCAATCTGTGGATCAACGACCACTGGCAGCTGGCCTTGCAGGCCGGCGCCCGCGCCCTGCACCTGGGCCAGGAGGACTGGTCGGCCTTGGCGGCCGATCAGCGCCAGCAGATCCTGGACAGCGGCGTGCATTTGGGCATCTCCAGCCACAGCCTCTGGGAGCTGGCCCGGGCGCGCGGCCTGGCGCCGCACTACATCGCCTGCGGCCCGGTCTGGGCCACGATCACCAAAGACATGCCCTGGCGGCCGCAAGGCCTGGACAACCTGGCCTGGTGGGTGCGCATGGCCGGGCGGCCGGTGGTGGCCATCGGCGGCATCACCGAAGCGGGCCGTGTAACAGCCGCACGCCGGGCCGGCGCCGCCTCCGCCTGCCTGGTGCGGGCGCTCGATCAGGCAGAAGCGGCGCACTGGCAAGCGGCCTGGGAAGCGGGCGCTCCAGCCGCCTAGCGGCGGCACAATCGCCGGCATGAGCTCGCCCACCCGCACTGAACCCCAACAGCCCGAGTTCGGCCGCCCCCTGCAAGGCTGGCGCCTGCGCTGCTACACCATCATCTTCGAGGCCGACACCCGTGCCGGCCGCGCCTTCGACCTGGGCCTGATCGCCTTCGTGCTGCTGAGCCTGGTGACCGTGGTGCTGGACAGCGTGGCCGAGATCCATGCCCAGTACGGCAGCTGGTTGACCGGGCTGGAGATTTTCTTCACCGCCATCTTCACCGTCGAGTACCTGCTGCGCCTGGCCTGCGTGCGCCAACCGCTGCGCTATGCGCTGAGCTTCTACGGCATCGTCGACCTGCTGGCCGTGCTGCCCACCTACCTGGCCTTCTTCGTGCCGGAGCTCTACGCCCTGGTCGATGTGCGGGTGCTGCGCCTGCTACGGGTGTTCCGCATCCTCAAGCTCAATGCCTATGTGGCCGAGTACGCCAGCCTCGCGCAGGCCCTGCGTGCCAGCTCACGCAAGATCTCGGTCTTCATCAGCGCCGTGCTGATGATCGTCATGGTCATGGGCACGGTCATGTATGTGGTCGAAGGCCCCGCCAACGGCTTTACCAGCATCCCCACCTCCGTCTACTGGGCCATCTCCACCATGACCACGGTGGGCTTTGGCGACATCACGCCCAAGACCGACCTGGGCCGCGCGATTGCCTCGCTGATGATGCTGCTGGGCTGGGGCGTGCTGGCCGT
>JAIXSD010000291.1 GCA_027484885.1 Rubrivivax sp. | reverse complement strand
TCCTCGTTCTCGATGTACTCGGTGGACACGGCCGGGCGCACGAAGAGAAACGAGTTGTGGAAATAGCCGCGGTGCAGGATGCGGGTGCAGACAGAATTGAAAAAAGTCTCGGCCAGCTCAGGCTGCAGGTGGTCGATCAGCAGGCCGATGAAGTGCAGCTTGACCTGCTGCCAGACGTCCATGGCCAGCTGGCTGGCCTCAAAGCGCGCTTCCAGCAGGGCCACGGTTTCGTCCACCCGCTGCTCGTAAAACTCGATGCGCAGGGCCTGCGCGCGCTGCTGGCCCTGCCAGTCGGCACGCTCAAAACGCTGCTTGGCGGCGGCACTGGTGGCGCTGAAGAGTTGGTAGTGGCGGTCAAAGCCGCCCAACAAGGTCTGCGCGATCTCGAAGGCCCGGGCGTCGGTCAGCTTCTGCGGAAACATGGACGGGCGCGCCGGGCTGGGACAAATGAATCAAAAGTGCAGCAGAGGCGATGCAGCAAGCCGCCGCGCCGACTCAGGCCGCCGGCTGGAGGCGCGCGGCCTCGTAGCGCTGCTTGACGGCCGCCAGCGCGCGCTGGAAGGCGGGCGCCACCTGATCGGCCGAGGCGGCCGTGATGCGAAGGTCTTCCAGCAAGCCGTTGTGCAAGCCATAGACCCAGCCGTGCACGACGATCTCCTGGCCGCGTGCCCAGGCGTCTTGCACCACCGTGGTCTGGCAGGCATTGCGGGCCTGCTCCAGCACATTGAGTTCGCACAGGGCGTTGACGCGCTGCGCAGCGTCGATGCTGTCCAGCCACTCGCTGTGGTGGTTGCGCACGTCCTGCACATGGCGCAGCCAGTTGTCGACCAGGCCGGTGCGCGCATCCAGCAGCGCGGCCTTCACACCACCGCAGTTGGAATGACCCACCACGATGATGTGCTTGACCTTGAGCGCATCGACCGCGAACTGCATGACCGAGAGGCAGTTCAGGTCCGAGTGCACCACCACATTGGCGACATTGCGGTGCACGAACAGCTCGCCCGGCAGCAGATTGACCAGCTCATTGGCCGGCACGCGGCTGTCGGCACAGCCGATCCACAGGTATTGCGGCGTTTGCTGCTTGAGCAGACGCGAGAAGAATCCCGGCTCACGGGTTTCCGTGTCAGCCGCCCATTGCTTGTTGCTGTCCAGCAGTTCTTGAAGTTCGGTGCTCATAGGGTTCGCATTCTGGTCTTGTTGCACTGCAGCAAGCTGACATTCTCGCTGCTGAGCCATCGCCGGTGGCTCGAGCCAAGAACAGGCCGGGTCAGCACACGTACACAGAGAGGCCGCGTGGAGTCCATGGGCTCAGGCAACTCGCCAGCGCTGCAGCAACTCCACACTCACACCCACGCCGCCACAGACCTCCACCAGCGGCCGCTGGAAGCGCGCAAACACCTCAGGGTGGGCGCTCAGCGCCGCCAGGGCGGCGCCGCAAGCGGGCTCGACCATCACGCGCATGGCGTCGGCAAAGCGGGCGCAGGCGGCGGTGGCCTGGGCGTCGCTGACGGTCAGGCTGATCGTTGGGTGAACCTGGGCTAGGCGCAAGGCCTCATCGGCCACGCGGCGCGCACCCAGCGAAGTGGCAATGGAGGTGATGGCCGGCAGGGTGACGGCGTGGCCGGCCTGCAGGCTTTGGCTGAAGCTGTCGGCACCGACCGTCTCCACCGCAATCACCGGCACCTGGTGCAAGCCATGGCGCTGCAGGCCCTGGACGATGCCGCTGTACAGGCCGCCACCGCCGACGGCGGTGACCACGGCGTCGAAGTCCAGGCCTTGATCCCGCACCTCGTCGATGAGGCTGGAGTGGCCCTCGAACAGCAGGGGGTGGTCGAAGGGATGGACGTAGGCGGCGCCGCGCTCCTCGGCCAGGGCGGTGGCAAAGCGGTGCGCCTCGTCCCAGACGGCGCCATGGCGCAGCACCTGGGCGCCGCGCGCGGCGATCATTTCAGCCACCGCTGCGCTGCTGCTTTCCGGAAGCACGATGGTGACGGGCAGGCCCAGGGCACGCGCCGCAAACACGGCCGCCAAACCGGCGTTGCCGCCCGAGGCGCAGACGATTTCACGCGCGCCGTTCTGCGCCGACTGCTGCACCAGCCGCCCCACGCCGCGCAGCTTGAAGCTGCCGCTGGGCTGCAGCGCATCCATCTTGAGCCAGACCTCGGCTTGAGGGAACAAGCCCGGCGCCGCGCGCAGCAGCGGGGTGTTCAGGTGCAGCGCGTCCAGACGCATCACATCGTCTCGGCAAACAGCTCGCGGCCAATCAGCATGCGGCGGATTTCCGAGGTGCCGGCGCCGATCTCGTACAGCTTGGCATCGCGCCAGAGGCGTCCCAGCGGGTACTCGTTGATGTAGCCGTTGCCGCCGAAGATCTGCACGCCCTCGCCCGCCATCCAGGTGGCTTTTTCGGCGGTCCACAGAATCACCGAGGCGCAGTCCTTGCGCACCTGGCGCACATGCTCGGCGCCCAGCAGGTCGAGGTTCTTGGCCACGGTGTAGGCAAAGGAGCGGCCAGCTTGCAGCACGGTGTACATGTCGGCGACCTTGCCCTGGATCAGCTGGAACTCGCCGATGCTCTGGCCGAACTGCTTGCGGTCGTGGATGTAGGGGATCACGTTGTCCATCACGCTTTGCATGATGCCCAGCGGGCCGCCGGTCAGCACGGCGCGCTCGTAGTCCAGGCCCGACATCAGCACCTTGGCACCGCCGTTGACGGCGCCCAGCACGTTCTCGGCCGGCACTTCCACGTTGTTGAACACCAGCTCGCCGGTGTGGCTGCCGCGCATGCCCAGCTTGTCGAGCTTTTGCGCGATGGAGAAGCCGGGCATGCCCTTCTCGATCAGGAAGGCGGTGACGCCGCGTGCGCCCAACTCGGGTTCGCTCTTGGCGTAGACGACCAGGGTGTCGGCGTCGGGGCCGTTGGTGATCCACATCTTGCTGCCGTTGAGCAGGTAGTAGCCGCCTTTGTCTTCCGCCTTGAGCTTCATGCTCAGCACATCCGAGCCGGCACCGGGCTCGCTCATGGCCAGCGCGCCGACATGCTCACCCGTGATCAGCTTGGGCAGGTATTTGGCTTTTTGCGCGGCATTGCCGTTGCGCTTGATCTGGTTGACGCACAGATTGCTGTGCGCGCCGTAGGAGAGGCCCACCGAGGCGCTGGCGCGGCTGATTTCTTCCATGGCGATCATGTGAGCCAGATAGCCCATGTTCGCGCCGCCGTACTCCTCGCCGACGGTGATGCCCAGCACGCCCAGGTCACCCATCTTGCGCCACAGATCCATGGGGAACTGGTCGCTGTGGTCGATCTCGGCGGCACGCGGCGCGATCTCGGCCTGCGCAAAGTCGCGCACGGCGTCGCGCAGTGCGTCGATGTCTTCACCAAGTTGGAAATTCAGGCCGGGCAAATTCATGGGTGTCTCCAGGATCTCTCGATGGGGTCAGAGTCATTTTTGCTTGGCCCGGCCCGCACTTGAGAGCGCCTGGCCGGGCGGCAGCCGGCCATGGTAAGCCGGGCCCCGAACCGGCACCAGCGCCAGCTCGGACATCGCTTGATTGACGTTTACGTAAACGTTAACCGCGTGCAGATTCTAGTCGCCGGAAGGCTTGGCCGGTGCACGGCTGGGCAGCAGTTTTTGCACCAGGGGGTGGCTGACCTTTTTGTCGGCGGCGATGGCGAAGAACTGCTCCTCCACCCCCTCGCATGGGCCGACACGGCGCAGCTCGTAGCGAGCGGTCAGCTTCTCGTGCATCAGCTCGGCGGCAGGGAACACGCCCAAGCCGCCTGCGCCAAAAGTGGCCAGCAAGGCGCTGTCTTCAAATTCACCGGCGATGCGCGGGCGCAGGCCGTGGCGCTCGAACCATTGGTCGATGCGCGGCCGCACCGCCGCATGGTGAATCGGCAGCAGCACCGGCACCTGAGCCAGCGAGGCCGGGAAGTTGGCCGAGGCCTGCTCGAACCAGACCTCGGGCGCATACCAGGC
>JAIXSD010000131.1 GCA_027484885.1 Rubrivivax sp. | reverse complement strand
GGCAAGGCGCCGGTCAAGCCCACCGCCGCCTGCGACGACGGCGCCATCGAACGCAACACGGCCATGATGCGCCGCTTCCACGTCAACGGCACGCCGGCCATCTTCTTCGAAGACGGCAGCCGTGTGCCGGGCGCCCTGGGTGCCGATCAGCTGGAAAAGCGCCTGCAGGCGGTGTCCGCGGCCAAGTCCTGAACGGCCTGAAGTCGGCGGCTGTGGCTGGGCTTGATGTGATCGATCAAGGCCCGCGCAGCCGCACTTTTTGACCTGCAGACCCGGCGCGGGTCTTGATAAAAACTGTGTTCTCGTTTGTTGACCCGGAGCATCCCCGCATGTCCGCCGCCCCTCTTGCCCAGGCTTCCGAGCCGATGAAGACGCCGTCACCCTTGCCGCTGCATCCCGTGGCATTGAAGCTCGGGCACCTGGGACTCTTGCCCTTTGTGGCCGGCGCCTTGTTGATCTGGTTGATTGGCGATCGCAATCTGGAGGCTCACGCCTTTGTGACCCTGGCCACCTCGGCCTACGCGGCCCTGGTGATCTCCTTTCTGGGCGGCATCTACTGGGGCTTTGCCTTCCGCATGCCCGAGGCCACGGCCCAGCCCTTTGTCTGGGGCATCATGCCCTCGCTGGGCGCCTGGGTGGCGGTGGTGATGCCGGCCTATGCCGGCCTGGTCTTGCAGGGTGGCATGCTGATCATCTGCTACCTGGTGGACCGTCGGCTCTACCCGGATTTTGGCGCCGGGGCCTGGTTGACCCTGCGCTTTCGCTTGAGCGCGGGCGCGGCCCTGTGCTGCTTCTTGGCCGCAGCAGGGAGCTGAGGCGGTGGCCGACATTCGTTATCGCATCGAACTCGACCAGGCCCGCGAACACCAGTTTCTGGTCACCCTGACCCTGGCCGCGCCGGCGCCCGAGCAAACGGTGAGCCTTCCGGCCTGGATTCCTGGCAGCTATTTGCTTCGGGAGTTCGCCCGCCACTTGAGCGGCCTCACGGCCAGCCAGGGCAGCCGCGAGCTGGAGCTGGAGCAGCTGGACAAGGCCACCTGGCGCGTGGCCTGCAGCGGCCGCAGCGCCTTGGTGCTGCGCTACCGGGTCTATGCCTTTGACCCCTCGGTGCGCGCTGCGTTTCTCGACAGCCAACGAGGCTTCTTCAACGGCAGCAGCCTGTGCCTGCGGGTCCATGGCCGTGAAGACCAAGCCCATGTGCTGGAGTTGGCCGGCTTGCCCGAGGGCTGGCAGGTGGCCACGGCCATGCCGCAAAGCGATGACGGCAGCTACCTCGCCGCCGATTACGACGAGCTGATCGATCACCCCTTCGAGCTCGGCCGCTTCTGGCAGGGGCGCTTCAGTGCCGGTGGCGCCGAGCACCAGCTGGTGGTCAGCGGTGCCTTGCCGTCTTTCGATGGCGAGCGCTTGCTGGCCGATACCCAGCGCATTTGCGAGGCCCAGATCCAGTTCTGGCACGGCCCGGCGGCCAAGCGGCGCAGCCCCCTGCCGTTTGCGCGTTATGTCTTCTTCCTGAACACCGTGGACGAGGGCTATGGCGGGCTGGAGCATCGCGCCAGCACGGCCTTGCTCTCGCCCCGGCGTGACCTGCCGCGCCACGATCACAGCGAGAGCAGCGAGGGCTATGTCCGCCTGCTCGGCCTGATCAGCCACGAGTATTTCCACACCTGGAACGTCAAGCGCCTGCGCCCGGCCAACTACCTGCAGCTGGATTACACCCAGGAAAACTACACCGAGCTGCTCTGGTTCTTCGAGGGCTTCACCTCCTACTACGACGAGCTGATGCTGGTGCGCACCGGCCTGATCGACGAAGCGCGCTACCTCAAGCTGCTGTCCGCCACGCTCAGCGGTGTGCTCGCCACGCCGGGGCGCAAGGTGCAGAGCGTGGCCATGGCCAGCTTTGACGCCTGGGTCAAGTACTACCGTCAGGACGAGAACTCGCCCAACAGCACCATCAGCTACTACGGCAAGGGCGCCTTGCTGGCGCTGGCGCTGGACCTGAGCTTGCGCCTGCGCCATGCCGACGGCGAGGCCGCCACCAGCCTGGACGAGCTGATGCGCGGCCTCTGGCAGCGCCACGCGGTGGGCGAGGGCGCCACGGGCGGCATCCGCGAGGCTGACATCCTCAATCTGCTGGCCGAGCTGGGCGGCCCGGCCCTGGCCCAGCAGCTGGCGCAATGGGTGCATGGCACCGAGGACCTGCCCCTGCTGCCGCTGTTCGAGCGCTTGGGCGTGCAGCTGCGCGCCGACAAGCAGACCCTGGCCCAGCGCCTGGGTCTGCGCTTGAACGACGCGGCCGGCCCGCTGAACATCAAGCAGGTGCTGGCCGGCTCGGCCGCAGCGGCAGCGGGCTTGTGCGCTGGCGATGAAATCATCGGCTGCCAGGGCTGGCGCTTGCGCCGGCTCGACGATGCCTTGCTGACCCTGGCGCCGGGCCAGCAGCAGCTGCAACTGCTGATCTCGCGTGATCAGCGCCTGCTCGATGTGCGGGTGGACCTGCCCAGTGCCAGCGTGGCGGCCACGGTTGGCGCCAGCACCACCCCGGTGCAGCTGTGCCTGGCCGACAAGGCGCCGGCGCGTGCACTGAGCCTGCGCCGGGCATGGCTGACCGGCTGATTCCCCCAAGCCGCGACGCCCGCGCCGGCCGGCCCCGCAGGCTTGCCGGGCCGCGTCGCCGCTGGTTGCTGCCGGCCGCCTTGAGCCTGCCCGTGCTGGTGCTGCATGGCTGCCTGGGCGATGCGGTCAGCGAGATGCATGAGCGCTGGACCGACCTGGCCGAGATGCCGCCGCGCCTCAGCGTCAGCTATGTGCGCGAGTTGCAGCAGAGCCGCCCGCCGCCTGCTGCCGCCCAAGCCCCTGTGCCACCGCGGCCGCTGCGCCCACCCGCCCAGGCGGTGCCGCCGCAGGCTTTGGCGGCATCGGCCCCCAATCCTTCCCTGGAGCCGGAGCCGATTCGGGCGCTTGAACCCACCGAGCCAACGCCGCCGCCCGAGCCGGAGGCCTCTGCGCCTTCCCCCGAGCTTGCCGCTGCAGCGTCGGCACCCGAGGCCGCTGCCAGTGCGCTGACGCCGGCTTTGGCGGCCAGTGACACCAGGCCCGCGCCCAAGGTCGACACGCCGGCCTTTCAGCCCGGGCCTGAATGGCCGCCCTCGACCCGGCTGCGCTATGACTTGACCGGCAACTACCGGGGTGCCGTCACCGGCGACGCCCAGGTGGAGTGGATCCGCG
>JAIXSD010000673.1 GCA_027484885.1 Rubrivivax sp. | reverse complement strand
GCCTCTCTGACGATCGGCAGCAGCTCACTGGCTGCGCCGGAGCCCTCCATCGCCGCCAGCAGCTCCCGCCGCATGCGCGGCTCCCAGAACTTCTGGATGTGGGTGGCGATGCCGTCCAGGGCTTCGGCGTGGTCGGGCATGGCCTGGAAGAAGGTGCCGATCTGGTTGGCCATGCGGACGAGTTTTTCAATGTCCATGGGGAGGGTGCAGGAGCTGGGGTTCAGGGTCGTGGAGGTCGAGCCGCTCGGGGTGGCAGTAGACGACCAGGTCCTGGCGGCGGGCGAAGCCGACCAAGGTCATATTGGCGCGCGCGGCGGTGGCCACGGCGAAGGAGGTGGGGGCGGACACGGCCGCGAGCAAGGGCACGCCGGCGCTGGCGGTTTTTTGCACCATCTCGAAGCTAGCGCGGCTTGTGACAGCGATGAAGCCTTCACCGGCTTTGACCTCATGCCGGGCCAGGGCGCCGATCAGCTTGTCCAGGGCGTTATGGCGGCCGACGTCTTCGCGCAGCCATTTCACCTCGCCCTCGGCCGAGCACCAGGCGGCCGCATGCACGGCGCCGGTGGCCTGCTGCAAGGTCTGGTGCTCGACGAACTGGCCCATGGCGCGGGCAATCGCTGCGCGGCTGAAAAGCCGGCCCTGGCCCGGTGTGGCCAGCTCGGGCAGATGGCGCGCCACCTGGGCCAGGCTTTCGGTGCCGCAGAGGCCGCAGCCAGTGCGGCCGGTCATGGAGCGGCGGCGGTCTTTCAATCGGGCGAAGGCCTCACCGGCGATGCGCAGGTGCAAGGTGATGCCTTGCTCGCTGGCTTCCTCTTCAACGCTGAAGAGCTCGTGCGGCGCGCTGAGGATGCCTTCGCTGAGCGAAAAGCCGAGCGCGAACTCCTCAAGATCCAGCGGCGTGGCCAGCATCACCGCATGCGAGATGCCGTTGTACTCCAGGGCCACCGGCACTTCTTCAGCCACCCAGTCGTCCACCGCAAAGGCCGCGCCCGCGCGCACGCCCTGCACGGGCAGCACGCGTGCGCCCTCGCAGAAGCTGGGGCGCGGCGCCGGCCCGGCGCCGGCCTTGGGGGCTTCATTTGCCATGGGCGCCCTCGGGCTGGCGGGCCTGTTGCAGCGCGTCTTGCTGGGCCTGGTTGAAGCGGCTGTACTCGCGCTGCCAGTCGGACGGCTGCTGCACCGGCATCACCTGCACGGCGGTCACCTTGTACTCGGGGCAGTTGGTGGCCCAGTCCGAGTTGTCGGTGGTGATGACGTTGGCGCCGGACTCGGGGAAGTGGAAGGTGGTGTAGACCACGCCCGGCTGCACCCGCTCGGTGACGGTGGCGCGCAGCACGGTGTCGCCGGCGCGGCTGGCGATGCCCACCCAGTCGTCGTCCTTGATGCCGCGTTCCTCGGCGTCGTGCGGATGGATCTCCAGTCGGTCCTCGCTGTGCCACTGGTTGTTGGGCGTGCGCCGGGTTTGCGCGCCCACGTTGTACTGGCTCAGGATGCGGCCGGTGGTCAGCAGCAGCGGGAACTTGCGCGTTACCTTCTCGTCGGTGGGCACGTACTGGGTGATGATGAAGCGGCCCTTGCCGCGCACGAATTTGTCCACGTGCATGATGGGCGTGCCGGCCTCTTCGGTCTGCTCGTTGCAGGGCCATTGCACGCTGCCCAGGCGTTCGATCTTCTCGTAGCTGACACCGGCGAAGGTCGGGGTCAGCGCGGCGATCTCGGCCATGATCTCCTCGGGATTCTTGTAATCCATCGGATAGCCCAGGGCCTGGGCCAGCTTCTGCGTCACCTCCCAATCGGCATAGCCGGCCAGCGGCGGCATGACCTTGCGCACGCGGCTGATGCGGCGCTCGGCATTGGTGAAGGTGCCGTCTTTTTCCAGGAAGCTCGATCCGGGCAGGAAGACATGGGCGTATTTGGCGGTCTCGTTCAGGAAGATGTCCTGCACCACCACGCATTCCATGGCCATCATGGCTGCGGCCACATGCTGGGTGTTGGGGTCGGACTGCACGATGTCTTCGCCCTCGCAGTACAGGCCCTTGAAGCTGCCCGACAGCGCCGCGTCGAACATATTCGGGATGCGCAGGCCCGGCTCGGGGTTGATGCTCACGCCCCAGGCCGCTTCGAACTGCGCGCGCACGGTGCTGTCCGACACATGGCGGTAGCCCGGCAGCTCATGCGGGAAGCTGCCCATATCGCAGCTGCCCTGCACATTGTTCTGGCCACGCAGCGGGTTCACGCCCACGCCCTCGCGGCCCACATTGCCGGTGGCCATGGCCAGGTTGGCAATGCCCATCACCATGGTCGAACCCTGGCTGTGCTCGGTGACGCCCAGGCCGTAGTAGATGGCGGCATTGCCACCGGTCGCATACAGGCGTGCCGCGCCGCGCAGCTCGGCCGCCGGCACGCCGCTGGCGGCCTCCAGCGCCTCGGGCGAGTTCTCGGGCCGGGCCACGAACTCGCGCCACTGATTGAAGCTCTTGGGGTCGCAGCGCTCGGCCACATAGGCTTCGTTGACCAGGCCCTCGGTGACGATGACATGGGCCAGGGCGGTGATCACCGCCACATTGGTGCCCGGCTTGAGCTGCAGATGGTGGGCCGCCTGGATGTGGGGCGACTTGACCAGGTCGATGCGGCGCGGGTCGACGACGATGAGCTTGGCACCCTCGCGCAAACGGCGCTTCATGCGCGAAGCGAACACCGGGTGCGCCTCGCTCGGGTTGGCGCCGATGACCATGATCACATCGGCCTTCTCCACCGACTTGAAGGTCTGCGTGCCGGCCGAGGTGCCCAGGGTTTGGCCCAGGCCGTAGCCGGTGGGCGAGTGGCAGACGCGGGCGCAGGTGTCGACATTGTTGTTGCCGAAGGCCGCGCGGATCAGTTTCTGCACCAGGTAGGTTTCCTCGTTGGTGCAGCGCGAGGAGGTGATGCCGCCGATGGAATCTTTGCCATGCTTGGCCTGGATGCGGCGGAACTCGCTGGCCGCATGGTTCAGCGCCACCTCCCAGCTGACCTCTTGCCAGGGGTCCTGGATGCTGGCGCGGATCATGGGCTTGGTGATGCGGTCCTGGTGGGTGGCATAGCCCCAGGCAAAGCGGCCCTTGACGCAGCTGTGGCCCTCATTGGCCTTGCCGTCCTTCCAGGGCACCATGCGCACGACCTGCGTGCCCTTCATCTCGGCCTTGAAGCCGCAGCCCACGCCGCAGTAGGCGCAGGTGGTGATGACGCTGTGCTCGGCCTGGCCCAGCCAGATGACCGATTTTTCTTGCAGCGTGGCCGTGGGGCAGGCCTCGACGCAGGCGCCGCAGCTCACGCATTCCGATTCCATGAAGGGCTGGTCCTGGCCCGGCGACACGCGCGACTCAAAGCCGCGGCCCGAGATCGTCAGCGCAAAAGTGCCTTGCGTCTCCTCGCAGGCGCGCACGCAGCGGTTGCAGACGATGCATTTGCTCGGGTCGTAGGTGAAGTAGGGGTTGGACTCGTCTTTCTTCGAGTCGCAATGGTGGGCGCCCGCCGCGGCGCCCACGCCGTAGCGCACATTGCGCAGTCCCGTCACGCCGGCCATGTCCTGCAGCTCGCAATTGCCATTGGCCGAGCAGGTCAGGCAGTCCAGCGGGTGGTCGGAGATGTAGAGCTCCATCACGCCTTTGCGCAGGTCCTGCAGCTTGGGCGTCTGGGTCTTGACTTTCATGCCAGCCTCGGCCGGCGTGGTGCAGCTGGCCGGGAAGCCCTTGCGGCCCTCCACCTCCACCAGGCAGAGCCGGCAGGAGCCAAATGGCTCCAGGCTGTCGGTGGCGCAGAGCTTGGGCACCTTGATGCCGGCGTCCACGGCGGCGCGCATCAGCGAGGTGCCCTTGGGCACGGTGACCGGGAAGCCGTCGATTTCCAGCGTCACTTCCTCGGTCGATTCCCGGCGCGGGGTGCCGTGGTCGATGTCTTGCTTGAGATGATCCAACATGGTGATCTGCTCCTGAGCGGGCCCGTTCAGGCCGCGGCCTGGTCGGGCGCGGCAAGACCGAAGTCCTGCGGGTAGTGGTTCAGCGCCGAGAGCACCGGGAACGGCGTCATGCCGCCCATGGCGCAGAGCGAACCGTGGGTCATGGTGTCGCAGAGGTCGCGCAGCAGGAT
>JAIXSD010000588.1 GCA_027484885.1 Rubrivivax sp. | reverse complement strand
GGTTTTGCGCCAGCAGGCCGTTGAGGCAGATCAGCCAGGGCACGGCCACCATGCAGGAGAGCGTCACCGCCGCCAGGCGCCAGGCCAGCTCCGGCCGGGACAGCCAGAAGCCCAGGCCCAGGGCCAGGCCAAAGCCCAGCAGGCTCAAGCCCCAGCCGATGAAAAAAGCCAGCGGTGAGGCATTGCGCTGCATCTGCCACGGCGCCAGCAGCAGCGGACGGTATTGCGACCACAACGCGCCCATGATCAGGTCAGCTCCACAAACAGGTCTTCGAGATTGAGGGCCTGCACGCTCAAGCCCGGCCCGTCTTGCGGCACCTGGCCCGGCGCAAAGCGCAGCAGGCAGCGCTCGCGGCCATCGGCCTGGGTCTGGCGGCGCAGCAGCTCGGCCTTGCCGCCGGCCAGCGCAGCCTGGATCGCCGGGCTGGCGCCCACCACCAGGCGCACTTCTTCAAGCAAGCTGTCCAGCGGCGCCTGCACCGCGATGCGGCCCTGCTGCAAAAAGGCCAGGTTGAAGGCGACGCGCTCCAGGTCCGAGAGGATGTGGGTAGAGAACACCACCGTGGTGCCGCGGTCCAGCACCTGATCGACCAGCTCGCGCAGGAAGTCGCGCCGGCCGACTGGATCCAGGCTGGCCACGGGCTCATCCAGCACCAGCAGATCGGGCTCATGGGCCAGGGCGCGGATGATGGACAGGCGCTGCTGCTGGCCGCCCGAGAGGCGCGAGATCATCTGATCGCGCGGAATGTCCCAGCGCGAGAGCAGGCCCTCGACCTTGGTCTCATTCCAGCGCGGATAAAAGCTCTTGAAGTAGGCCAGCAGCTGGCGCGCCGTGAAGCCCTCGAACAGATCGCTGTGCTGCGGCACATAGCCGATGCGGGCGCGGGCGGCGTCGTCCAGCTCGGTGGCGGCCTGGCCGAACAGCTGCACCTGGCCGACCTGGGTTTCGCGCAGGCCCAGCAGGGCTTCCAGCAGCGTGGTCTTGCCCGCGCCGTTGCGGCCCAGCAAGCCCACCACCTGGCCGGGCTGCAGCTGCCAGCTCAGCTGCTGCAACACCGACTTCGAGCCGTAGCTCAGCGAGATGCCGCGCACATCGGCCGTCAGGCCGGCAACGCCATCCAGCGCATCGCTCGCTGCCGAAGCAGGCGTCGAGGCCGCCGAGGAAGAAGAAGTAGACACAAGAACTGCGCTCATGAGGACGCTCCCTCTTGGAGAAGAATGGTTTCAAACAGCTTCAGGGCGGCCGTGGCGGGCAGCTCCAGCTGGCGGGCCTGGGCCGCGGCTTCGCTCAACACCGGGCGCAAAAGCTCGATGCGGTCGGCCCGCGGCTGGGCTTTCTGGTGCTGGGCCGCCACCCGCATGGCCAGGCCGCGGCGGCGCTCCAGCAAGCCCTCGGCCTCCAGCAGGCTGTAGGCCTTGGACACCGTCATCGGGTGCACAGCCAGCTGCGAGGCCACCTCGCGCACCGAAGGCATCTCCTGCCCGGCCACCAACTGGCCGCTGGCCACGCAACGGCGCAGCTGCTCGACCATCTGGCGGTAAATGGGCTCGGTCGATCCGGTGTTGATGCGGAAGGCGAATGGGCTGTGGTCGGGATCGTGGGGATCAGGGGGTGACAAGAAACCTCCGGCATGTCAAGCACACGCCGCAGCAGGCTTCGCTGTCAACGTGTACTAGTATCGTAGTACACCTAGACGGACT
Organism: Rubrivivax sp.; assembly: GCA_027484885.1. Lineage (GTDB taxonomy): Bacteria > Pseudomonadota > Gammaproteobacteria > Burkholderiales > Burkholderiaceae_C > Paucibacter_A. Next base: position 2,575 of record JAIXSD010000588.1, on the reverse strand, counting down.
TGTGCAAGTGCCATCGATGCGGGCTGCTTGCCGGAGGGGGGACGCCACGCTGGGCCCGCGAAGAGCCCAGAGGGAGAAAATGACAAGACTTAGAGGGGCTGTGGCACGCCGCACTCGAGGCCGCTCAGGCCGGCCTCACGCACCAAGGCCTCCAGCGCTTGCTTGCCCGCCTCGTTGACGTAGATGCGCACCGGCGCTGTGAGCGGGTCCTTGAACACCAGGGCGCTGGTTTCAGGCACGCGGCTCAAGTCGAAAGCCTCCAGGCGGAGGCCGCCATCGTCAAAACGCTGCGAACGCGGCAGATCGACGCAATCCAGGCGCTGCGTCACATTGAAGAACCAACGGGGTTCGCCCTCGCAATCAAGCTCCAGCAACTGGCCGAAGGAGGCCAGAAACGGGCCCAGGGCTTCGCGCGCGCGGGCGTTGAGCACCAGGGCCCCGGGCACCAGCAGGCCCACATCGGCGCGCGACTTCTGCCGCTTCTTGCGCGGCTCGACGACATAGCCGACCCGGGGCCGGTCCTTCCAGTCCTTGGCCAAGCCGTCGGTGTCGAACAGCTGCTCTTCGATGTTGTCGTAGTCGCGCGAAACCAGCACGGCGAACTCATTCACGGCGGCACACCGCAATTCCCAAATCGCCATCTCAGCGCCCCCACTCACCAAGGAAAGACACCGGCCAGCAAATCGGCCTTGATGCCGCGCAGGCGCGACCGGCCGGTCTGGGCCTCGGTTTTGGGCACCATGCGCAGCCGCGCATACACCGACGCATGATAGAGCGCGGTATGAATCGGGCCGTGCTGCGGCGCGGCCGGGTGGCCGGCCAAGCTCTGGCCCGCGCGGCGCGGCAGGAACACGCCGTTGTCGGCGTCGTTGATGGCGATGAACCAATCGAACAGCTTTTTGCGCGAGGGCTCGGCCTGCTCATCGCGCAGGGCGACGATGTGGTGGGCGCAGGCCTGAGCCGGACGGGCGCTACCGGACTGCGCCACCAGATTGCTCGCCAAGCGGCGACGGTGGTTGTAGTCGGTGCGCCGCGCATGGGCCAGCAGCTGCTGGGCGGAGATGGGCAGCTCGGTGACGCCATTCTGGTAGCGCACCCGCTGCTTGTTCTCCGCCAACACGATCGCGTTGCGAATCTCGTAGCTGTTGGCCTGGCGGTCATTGGCCGCAATCTGATTGATGCTGGTGGTCAGATCCAGCATGCCTTCGGCAGGATCGGTGAGCGTGGCCGGTGGCGCCAGCTTGGGTGGGTTCGAAGCCAAGATTGCCTCCTCCGTGGCTGCAGGGCAAAGACCGCAGCCGAGAGCCGCAGCACCTCCACAAAGAGGCGGGCAAAGTGTGCCATGCAAGCCGGGCGCGGCAGGCCGGGCTAACGCCCGGTTACATCTGCACCCGGTCGCCGCTCAGCGCCTTGCCTGGAAGGGCAGCAGCCAGCGGCGCCAACCCGGGGTGGGCCGCAGCGCACCGCCCGCCAGGCCGTAGTGGCTCGGCCATGAAGCCGGCAGGTGCAGGCTGCCGAATATGCGATCGAGCAGCGCCAGGTTGGACGCAAAGTTCCGGTTCAAGGGCGCTTCGCGGCTGTGGTGCCAGTGGTGGAAATGAGGCGTGGCCAACAGCTGCGACAGCAGGCCCCAGCGCCAAGGGATATCGGCATGCAGCACATAACCCCAGATTCGGCCGAACACCAGCACCGCCACGGGCACGGCCATGGCGTTCTCGGCCGAGCCACTCAAGCCCAGGGCGATCATGGGCAGCAAGCCCATCAGGCGCGTGAACACCAGATCGACCGGATGGGCGCGCACATTGACCATATAGCTCATGTGCTCGGGCTCATGGTGCACGGCATGAAAGCGCCACAGCCAGGGCAGCTGATGGCTCAGGCGATGGCCCCAGTAGAAACCAATCTCGCTGACGACAAACGCCAGGAGGAGGCGCAGGCCCGGCGGCAGCGCCCCGACAGCCTCGGTCCAGGCGAGGGGCCGCAGCGCAGCGGCCAGGGAGGCGGCTGCCGACAGCGGCCAGGCCAGCAGCAAGGGCGGCAAGAGGCTGTTGAGGAAGTAGAAGCCCAGATCCACCGGCCGCAGGCGCGCCGTCTTGCGGCCGGCATCGCGGCCGAAGCGGCGCTCCAACGGCAGCAACAAGGCCGAAACCACGAGCAACCACAGCAGCATGCGCGCGAGGTTGACGCCCCACTCCGACCAGCTCAGGTTCATCGCTTCGGCTGCCTCAGCAATCCAGTCAACGATCGTCGTCGTCGTCGCGCATGCGGCGGCTGCGCACCCAACCGACCACCACCAGGCCCGCCACGAACAAGGCCAGGCTGGCCGGCTCGGGCACGGGCGAGGCAAGCGGCGGCCCGATCAAGGGCGGTGCATCCAGGGCTGCGCCGGGCTCGGCCGCAGCCTTCCATACCGTCCCGTCTGCGCTGAGCCCGAGATCCGGGCTCTCGGCCACAAGGCTGAAGTTCTGCGCCCAGGCAGCCGAGGCCCCCAGGGCCAGCAGCGCGACCAGGGCGGCACTCCAAAACAAGCGGTACATCATGGGTTCTGTTCACTCCCTGCTGGATGAGCCGGCCG